>JBBSCW010000216.1:0-6006 GCA_038249855.1 Bacteroidales bacterium | reverse complement strand
TTAGAGAAAAAATAACATAAGCTATGGGCTACAAATCCCAAGTTCTCAAACAAAATAAATACAGATTAAAATATATATTTGAATTATGGCAAAGATATCTACAAAGTTAAGACCAATACAAAAGGAAAAGAAGGGAGTGTCTTATTATAAGCGACCAGATGGTATGTCGTTGGAACAATGGCAAATATCCTTGAGGAAGCAATTTGTAGTTGATAAGACTTTTGGAGTTGAGAAGCTTGATGGATATCACGCTGTATTTGGCGATTATCGAGTAAATAATTTTGAAACCAGGAACAATTACAAAGTATCTATACGGGATAATCAAAATTCAATGAATTTTTGTTCTTGTCTCGATTTTAAAACCAACCGTTTGGGTACTTGTAAACACATAGAGGCTGTTTTATTTCAAATAGTTAAATCACCAAAACTCTCCCATTATTTACAAAAAGAACATCCTATTTCGTACACTTCGGTATATTTATCGTATAAAGGCGAACGAAAAATCAAAATTCGCATAGGTTTAGATCATTTGGATGAATTTAAATGCTTGGCCAAGGAGTTCTTTGATGAACATAATGTATTAAAACCCGAAGCTTTTTCCACTTTTGAAATTTTTCTCGAAAAAGCTTATCAACTGGATTCTGATTTTCGTTGCTACAATGATGCATTGGAATATGTTATCGACATACGTGAACAAAATCAACTAAAATCGAAATTAGACAAACTTTACCCTAAAAGCGAAGACTTACAAGGATTGTTGAAAACGACTTTTTTCCCCTATCAACATGAGGGAATATTGTTTGCAGCTAAGGTGGGTCGTTCACTTATTGCCGACGAGATGGGACTTGGAAAAACTATTCAAGCCATTGGCGTTGCTGAATTATTGCGAAAACATAACGGTATTTCCAATGTGTTAATTATTTGTCCTACATCCTTAAAATATCAGTGGAAATCTGAAATTGAACGTTTTACGGATAGTTCGGTTATGGTTATCGAAGGTTTTCCTAACGTGAGAGCTACGCAGTATTTAGGCGATGAATTTTACAAAATAGTATCCTATCATACCGTTTTAAATGATTTGAATACCATTAATGCTGCCGATTTTGATTTGATTGTGTTAGATGAAGCACAGCGTATAAAAAACTGGAAAACTAAAATTGCTTCGGCGGTAAAGAAAATAAAATCCCCTTATTGTGTTGTGCTTACCGGTACTCCACTCGAAAATAAGCTCGAAGAATTGTATTCTATTGTTCAATTTATCGATCCCTTCCGCCTGGGCCCTTATTATCAATTCCTGAGCCGTTATCAGATTTTAAATGAAACGGGTAAAGTAGTTGGTTATCAGCATTTGAATGAAATTGGCGAAATGTTGAAAGGGGCTTTTATAAGGCGAACAAAGAAAGAAGTGCTCTCGCAGTTGCCCGAACGGATGGATAAAATACTTTACGTTCCCATGACTGTTGCTCAAGAAACCATGCACGAGGAATTTAGTGGAACAGTGGCTCGGATGGTTCAAAAGTGGAAACGGATGGGGTTTTTGAACGAAAAAGATCGCCAATGTTTGCTTATTAACCTAAATATGATGCGTATGGTGTGCGATAGTACTTATATTATTGACCAAACTACGCGGCACGATACAAAAATAAATGAACTGATCAATATATTAGATGAACGTTTTGAACAGCCCGACGAAAAAGTAGTTGTGTTCAGTCAGTGGGAACGTATGACTCGTTTGGTGGCTAAGGAATTGGATATTTTAGGGATAAAATATGAATATCTGCACGGCGGCGTACCCAGTATAAAGCGTAAAGCCTTGTTCGATAACTTCAATAATGACCCAGATTGTCGGGTTTTTCTGTCAACAGATGCTGGTAGTACTGGTTTGAATCTGCAATCGGCATCCATGTTGGTGAATTTAGATATTCCGTGGAACCCAGCTCTTCTAGAACAACGCATTGCACGTATTCACCGCCTGGGACAGAAAAAAAATGTTTCAATTATAAATTTTGTATCGAAAAATACGATTGAGGAACGTATGTTGAGCGTTTTAGGCTTTAAGAGTTCTTTGGCAAAAGGAGTTTTGGACTTGGGCGACGATACAATTTTTATGGGCGATGACAAGTTCAAGAAATTTATGCAGACAGTGAACGATATTACTGACACTTCAGCTTCTACCGAACGTCAAAGTATTTCGGAAGAAGAAGAACTTGATCTTGTAAAACACGAACCCAAACTTAATTACGAAGAAAAGCCTGAAATAAATGATGCGACTGAAAATAACTTTTTTGAGGACGATGATGTACCGATGTCAGCATCTGAGTCAGAGACTGCGAAACCTGACAATGTACTCGAAACAGATCCAACACAATTGTTAGCGCAGGGCTTGTCTTTCCTATCAGGCTTGTCCAAAGCATTGGCATCACCTGAAAAAACAGCCGAATTAGTCTCCTCTATCATTGAAAAAGACGAAAAAACAGGACAAACTTATTTAAAAATTCCAGTAGAAAACAAAGATGTACTCACAAACGTTCTGAACTTGGTAGGGCAATTGTTTAAAGGGCATTAACGATATACTAATAGCACGGAACATTAATAGAATTAGCGATAAAAAAAACTGTGAAATTTGAGTTCTTTGATGTCAAAATTGAATCGTGTATAAGTAACTGTCGAAGTATCTTAACTGTACGTAAAAAGAATTAAGATTACTGCACAAAATTTTCGAGTATATATTTCTATACTTAAACAAAAAGGCTTACTCGAACGTATTGGATCAGATAAAGGAGGTTATTGGAAAACTATTGAGAATTAGCTTAACGTGAAATTATGGTGTTGTTGAGCCAAGCTTTAATGAAATTGCTAATGGATTTATGATAACATTGTTTAAATAGAAGATTAACGAGCTAGAAAACGACCTAGATAACGAGGTAGATAGCGACTGAAGGACTGTTAATGAGATTTTAAACGACCTAGATAATGACCTAGATACTTATAAAGAGTTATCAAACGACATAGATAATCATTTGACTTTAAAAGAAAAACAGGTATTTTCAGAGATAAAGATAAATCCGAACATCATTCAGCGTGAGAACAACCTAACTTTAAAAAGTATTCTTATTACACATTATGACCGAACACCAAAAAATAGAATATAAACTATCGTGGCGCGACGAGTATCTGAAGTGGATTTGCGGATTTGCAAATGCTTCTGGCGGCATGTTGTATATTGGTGTGGATGACAATGGAAAAGTTCAGGGAGTTGAAAATGTGCATAAATTATTGGAGGATTTGCCCAATAAAATAGTTTCGTTGCTGGGTATTGTTCCAGATGTACAACTTTTGCAGGAAAATGAAAAAAAATATATCGAAATAGTGGTTCAACCATCTGGTGTACCTATTTCGTATAAAGGAATCTATCATTATCGGTCGGGTTCTACAAAACAAGAGCTTTCGGGCAATGCATTGCATCAGTTTTTATTAAAGCGTTTGGGGCGATCGTGGGACGATTTACCTTGTGATAATGCTACATTGAATGATATCGACAAGGAAGCTGTTGCATATTTTTTTGGAAAAGCCTTGCGAACGAAGCGTATACCCGAAAATGGGAATGAAGGAGAGCTGCAAACTGTGCTTGAGAATATGAACCTGATCACCGCCGATGGCAAATTAAAAAATGCAGCACTTCTATTATTTGGCAAGCGACCGTCCCGTTTTTTTTCGGGAGTTTCATTTAAAATAGGACGTTTTGTAAAAGGTGATGATGATTTGATTTTTCAGGATATTATTGAAGGGAATATCATACAAATGGCTGAAAAAGTGATGGATGTGTTGTTCTCAAAATATCTGATTTCAATTATTCATTACGAAGGATTACAAAGGATAGAGCGATTAGAATTGCCCGAAGATGCTTTGAGAGAAGCTATTCTGAATGCTATAATACATAAAGATTATACAGGAGCACCTATTCAATTGAGCGTTTACAACGATAAAATTATACTCTGGAATGAGGGTCGATTGCCTGAAAACTGGGTTGTGGAAACCTTGTATAAGAAACATCCTTCGAAACCTTATAATAAAACAATTTCAGATTTGTTTTTCAAGGTCGGATTTATTGAGGCATGGGGAAGAGGAATTTCAAAGATTATTAATGGATTTATCGACCTTGGTTTTGAGAAACCAGTATATACTGTGGAAGCAGGTGGAATAATGTTAACGATAAATAGAGAACAGATTACTCCCCCAGTAATTGAAGGGTTGACAGACACAGAAATGCCATTAAGTGCTGAACAACAAAAAGAAATTGGTATTTATTCAAATAAAGTTACCAATAATGTCCCTTTAAATGTCCTTTTAAATGTCCCTTTAAATGAGCCTGTAAATGTCCCTTTAAATGAGGCAGTTAATTCAGTAGAAAAATATACAAATGAGCCTGTAAATGAGCCTGTAAATGTTCCTTTAAAAGAGATTGAAAGTGAGGCAGTTAATGCAGTAAACAAACATACAAATGAGCCTGTTAATGAGCCTGTAAATGAGCGACAACTTTTGATACTTTTATTGATACAACAAAATAATAGTATTTCATTAAATGAGTTGTCACAAAAATGCAAAGTTGGTAGAGAAACTATAAAACGAGATATTAATACGCTTAAAAAATTAAAGATAATTGAAAGAATAGGTAGTGATAAAACTGGGTCATGGAAGGTATATACGAATTAAAGATACGAATTACACGAATTAAAAAGACACGAATTAAACTAATTAAGACTAATTACACGAATTAAGAGAGAGATGGCAGAACTACTTTATAAGGAAGAAAGCTATAAAATTATTGGTGCGTGTATGAAGGTGCATGCTGAACTTGGTTCGGGGTTTTTGGAATCTGTTTATCAGGAAGCATTGGAAAAACAATTCATAAAAGACAGTATCCCTTATGTTCGTGAAAAGTTATTGAAAATACAATTTGCTGGTGAGCAATTGAAAAAAACATTTAAAGCTGATTACGTGTGTTATGACGAAATAATCGTGGAACTAAAAGCCGCATCATTTATTCATCCTGACAACGTCGATCAAACAAGGAATTATTTAAAAACAACAAAATTTGAATTAGGATTATTAGTGAATTTTGGCGAAAAAAGCCTGGCATACAAGCGCATTCTTAATTCGTTTTAATTCGTTTTTAATTCGTCTAATTAGTATATGAGCGAAGCGATAATTTTTGACAACATCTCCAAACAATACCGCCTTGGACTTGTTTCCACCAAGACACTCAGCCACGATCTCAACCGGTTCTGGAAGATGAATGTACTTGGTAAGGAAGATCCTTATCTGATGATTGGTGAGGTAAACGACCGGGCGCATAAGGGCGAGAGTGATTATGTGTGGGCATTGAAGGACATTAATTTCAAGGTAGAACAAGGGGATGTGCTGGGTATTATAGGGAAGAACGGAGCAGGAAAATCTACTCTTCTCAAGATTCTCTCCAAAGTAACAGCACCTACCACAGGAACCATTAAAGCAGCTGGACGCATAGCCTCATTATTAGAAGTAGGTACTGGTTTTCACCCTGAAATGACTGGCCGTGAGAATATCTATATGAACGGCGCCATTATGGGCATGACCAAGCGAGAGATTAGCTCTAAATTAGATGAGATAGTTGACTTCTCTGGTGTAGAACGATATATAGATACGCCCGCTAAACGGTACTCTAGCGGAATGACAGTGCGCCTTGGCTTTGCTATAGCTGCCCATCTTGAACCGGAAATCCTAGTAGTAGATGAAGTGCTGGCTGTAGGCGATGCCGAATTCCAAAAGAAAGCCATTGGCAAAATGCAGGATGTGAGCAAAGGAGAGGGGAGAACGGTGCTGTTCGTGAGTCATAATATGGAGTCTATTCAAAATCTATGTACTAGTGGGATTTTATTAGAAAATGGAAGTGTTATAAAATCAGGTAATATTGAAGATGTAGTAGATTATTATATTTCCGGTAACCTTGATTCAGTAGGCGATACT
>JBBSCW010000215.1:0-6018 GCA_038249855.1 Bacteroidales bacterium | reverse complement strand
AGAGTAATTTTTCGTTATGCAGGTTTGCACGATAGTAATTTTAGTAATTGTTTTTGTATGTTTGGTCGTGAGTACTTCAATAGAGGTTTCACTAAATAAAAAACCCGCAACTTTTACAATAGTCCTCCGTAATCTTGTGATTCATAAAACCAATTCTGATTTTTTCGGCTCTTTCGGTGGCGAGAATTTCTGATAATTCGGTCGTAAATACATTCCCCAAAGGCATGTTTCCTTCGGCATCTATGCAGCAGGGAACTACTGTGCCATCTACCAATATCGCCAACTGATCGCGCAAAGCATAACAGGTTTTATTGGCTTGCGAGCGTTGTGTTATCCCGTCGGGCCAATCGAAGCGGGGTGCGTATTGTATAAACACACGATCAGCCAATTTGAAGCTGGTTCGTAAATCAGCAGTTTGTAAATCTACAACTGGGATATTGAATCTTTCGGCTATTTTAGCAATGAAAATTAGGTTGAAATCAGAACTTGTTTCAATGCCGGCATTCCATAATCGTAAATTTACATAGGTATTTGGAGCAGCTTCTACCGCATAATTCAACACTGAATTCAGGAATTTATCCCACTGTTGAGGATTTACGTTTTCCTCCGCATCGTGTAGCGAAACATTGATTTGTCGGATGGCATGACTGAGCAAAATGTCTTTCTTTTGTTCAATCAATCCTCCATTGGTAGTGATATTTACATTTAAACCAGCTTGATGGGCAATCTCCAAAATCTCCGCAAATTTTGGATGCAAGAGCGGTTCGCCCAATACATGCAGGTAAATGTAATCGGTAAATGGTCGTATTTTTTCAACAAGGATGCTGAAATTAGCAGGTGAAATAAATTGATTGGCTCGGGAGGTCTTAACACAAAAGCTACAATGATAATTGCAGACATTGGTAATTTCAATATATATTTTCTTGAATCGCAAGATATACTATTTAAAATCAATGATATGATGAATAGAAAGAACCCCAACTACTTGTTCATCGGCAAACACAGGCAGGGTAGTTATATTGTTCTCGTCCATTAATTCAAGTGCTTCGCCCAACATAAAATCTTGATTGATGCGTTTGAAACTTGAAGTCATAAACTCAGCGGCTTTCAGGTGTTTTATATCGTCAAACTTTTGAATAGCACGTCGAATATCACCATCAGTTATGATTCCAATCGCTTGATTATCATTTGAAAAAACCAAAGTCATTCCAAGTCGTTTGTTGCTCACTTCGTAAATAACATCTTTAAACAATGTGTCAGCCGTAACTTTTGGGAAATCGGTCGTCATTACATCTTTCACTCGGCACAGCAACTGGCGACCCAATGCACCTCCTGGATGATACAAAGCGTAATTCTCAGGTTTAAAATCCCTGCGTTCCATCAGACAAATTGTCAATGCGTCGCCCATCACCAAAGTCGCCGTAGTAGAAGTTGTAGGAGCCAAACCGAGCGGACAAGCCTCTTTCTCAACGCCTATATTTAAGACCAATTCAGCTTCCTTAGCCAAGGTCGATTTCGGATTTCCAGTCATGGCTATCAATCGGCAACCTAACTTTTTAAGCGGAGCAATGACATTCAGAATCTCAGACGAACTTCCACTGTTAGAAATCAACAACACGATGTCGTTTTTGGCTACCATACCCAAATCGCCATGCATGGCTTCGGCTGCGTTTACGAACACAGTGGGCGTACCAGTAGAGGCAAGCGATGAAGCCATTTTATGTCCAATGATTCCAGTTTTGCCAATTCCCATAATGACCAACTTGCCAGTACAAGCGTAAATCATCTCAACGACCTCGTTTATCTCGTTCCCAATTTTATTCGAAAGTTTTTGAAGTTCTTGAATCTCTTGTTCAAAAATCTCTTTGGCTCTTTTTACTGCATTCATGTTTTATATAGTCGAGGGAGTTATAAAGTATTTACCATTTATCCCGTGGATTACCATTTACTATTTAATATAGTAGACTATAAAGCAATTAGAAGCCTATAAAACTACAATATTTTATTCTCATTACTTACATTCTATCGAATAATTCCTTAGTATTCATATTTGTCAAATCATTCATTATCATCTCAATAAATTCCCTGACACAGCCTTCACCGCCTTTTTTCTTCATCACCATAATGCCAGGAATATTCTTCACAGTGGCAAGCGCATTGGCAGGACAAGCTGCAAAGCCAACTTCCGAAAGCAGTTCAAAACAATTCACATCGTCGCCGATATAAGCTACTTCATTTAAACTAATTCCTTCGTTCTTGCAAATTTCAAGTACTGATGCCAATTTTCCACCATCTCTTTTACCTTGGTACAAATAATCAAGTTTCAATTTATTAAAACGGCGTTCAACCAATTTGGTATCTTCCGAAGTGATAATTCCAGTTTTGATGCCTTGTTTTCTAATTATTTGCAAACCCATGCCATCGTGGGCGTTGAATCTTTTAAGCTCATCGCCACTTTCGGAATAATACATTCCCGCGTCGGTCATCACTCCATCTACATCAGTCAAAAGTACTTTTACTGTTGAGAATTTCGATATTGAATTTATTATTGGAGCTTGAAATTCAGGTAGTTTGTAGGTTGTTTGATCAATATTTTTAATCACATTATCAATGGCTATCGCTTGAATGAGCAACTCCCTGATTTGCGACAAATAGAGTTGATTCGGACCGTCGCTAAAAGCATAATCGGGATTGGGATGAACTTCGGCAAAAATAGCATCGACACCCACCGCCAAAGCAGCACGCATCAAATGTGGAACCATTTCACGATTTCCACCAGTCGAAGTACCTTGTCCTCCAGGCTTCTGAACAGCATGAGTCGCATCGAAAACAACTGGGAAACCATAAGAACGCATTTCTACCAATCCGGTCATATCCACCACCAAATTATTATAGCCGAAACTAGATCCTCGCTCACAAAGTAGGATATTTTCGTTGCCCGAATCCCGCAATTTGTCAATTACATTTTTCATGTCCCAAGGTGCCATAAACTGACCTTTCTTGACATTGACTACTTTTCCGGTTTTGGCAGCAGCCACTAATAAATCAGTTTGACGGGATAGGAATGCTGGAATTTGTAGCATATCAGCCACTCGTGCTACGGGTTCGCATTGCCAAGATTCATGAACATCGGTTATTATAGGCAAATCTAATTCAGTTTTTACCCGTTGCAAGATTTCCAATCCTCGCTTCATCCCAACTCCTCGTGGCGCTTTCACCGAAGTGCGATTGGCTTTATCGAAGGACGATTTGAATATTAAATGGATATTCAGCTCGGTGCAGATTTTCTTTAATTCCGCTGCTACTTCCATCGTCATTTCTTCACTTTCGATAGCGCAAGGTCCAGCTATCAAAACAAATCGGCTATTCCCGCCAATTGTGAATCGGTTATCAATATTTATTTCTCTCGTTGGTTTCATAGTCTATTAAACTAAATTATAGCTGATACAAATTAGGATCTTATCTGTAGTATTGGGAATGTATTTGGGTTGGAACTATTCAAAAGACATTTATCAATCAAGTAAATAAATCACTAAATCTTAATCTCAAATTCCAAATCTCAAATTTTTTAATACTGATAGGCTTTCACCCAATCTACTTCCATCAACCCCGTAGTTGGTTTTTGTTTTTGAGTAATAAAGGAGTTAAAAACCATATACATAGCTTCATTGGGTATATTGCTCGATGTACGGTAAACTTCTAAGTTGTTGATCAACCAAACCATTTCCTTTTCAGTCCAGCGAAGTGTGTAGATATAGAAATTACTAGGATTCAACCCTTTAATTTTAATTCCATCTACTAAATTTTTATTGGTATTTCCTACCCTGATGGACTTTCCATCGAAATGGAAGATATTAATCTGAGGTAATTTTTGGTCAGATCCCAACCAGAAAGCATGATTTATATTCCCCTTAATGCGAATCTTAGCTTTAAATTCACCCTTGTTTTGGCGTAATTTTTCGGCAAGTTGTAGCACATCCGAAGTATAATTGAACTCTTTATCGATAAAACCTTTGGTAAGATGCCACGCAGGGGCGGTAACTTTTTCGGACTTGGTAGTGATTTTTAGAATACCATCTTCTACTGATACATTTTGACCACGATTATTGGCTTGCTGCTCGTTGGCAAAGGAATGATTTCCAATTAAGCCAGCACTTTTGTAGTGAAACCCGAAATTCCAACTCGATTTATCAAGGGTGTTCCAATCAAAATTTTCTTGAAAAGTAAGCTTTAAGCGTTTGTATCTTTCGAAACGTTCAGGCTTTTCTTTCAAAAAGAAAATAATATCCTTGTTGCTGGCTAATTCATAAAACCTCTGCTCCTTGGCATATTCAGGCGTCGTTTGCCAACGGCGAGGATTCGACCAATAGTCATTCGATTTCTTAAATTCGGGGGTCGAAGTTTTCACTTTGAGTTGCTCAAACTCAGTAATGATAAATGAATTGTGAAATCGTGAATAGGTTTTAAACTCTTTGGAATGCTCAAATCTTTTGAACCTGAGTAGTTTTTCGGACTGCTTTACTTTGGCTTTATCACCCAATTCTTCGAATTCTGGTGTTGCTTTAAAGACAAGATATTGCTCTAATTGAATCGATTTTAGCACTTGAAAATATAGCCTGATGGCTGGGGAGTTTTGTAGTTTGCTGTATTTCTTGAAACTACGATATTCTTCCGTATCCTTGTATTTTCTATTTTGGAGGGTTTTCTTATTCTCGATAAAGGAAGATGACTTAACTTCGTGAAATAAGGCTTTGTATTCAACCAACTCAACTGAATTCTCAACTTCATTGTATCGGCTCATGGCCTCTATTAAATCCTTTTCGTCTTTCTCAACTTTGGAAGTTGGAGTTATACCACCTAAAAGACTTTTCCAAAATAAGTTCATAACATTCAGAATGTGAGATTAGTAATTTATTTAGCAATAGCGGACAAGGAATTAATTAACGCAAAACATTCATCCAAAGAGTGTACATAATAAGGTTTATAATTCTCAATTGGAATAAATTTTTCAGCTTTCATTTTTTCGGTAAGCATCATCAATTCATTATAGAACCCATTTTCATTGAGCACGATTAACGGCTTTTTATGTTCACCTACAATGGCCGAAGCAGTTACATCAAACATTTCGTCGAGCGTACCATAACTTCCAGGTAAAACTACAAAAATGTCAGCAGTTTTCTTCATCTGAGCTTTTCGTTCACTCATAGTGTCAACGGTTATCAGTTGCGTGCAAAGTGGACTCTGCCTATGCATATTGATAACTGCTGTTGGAATGATTCCGATAATTTCTCCAGAAACACTGTTGGCACCTTCCGAAACTGTCGACATTAATCCGCCAGTAGCGCCTCCAAAAACTAGCGTATACTTATTCTCAGCCAACCACTTGCCTAAATTATATCCAGTTTTTAAATAGTTTTCAGGAATGTGATTGCTTGAAGAGCAGTATACGGCTATGTTCATTATTGCGTTTAGTGTTTGGTGTTTAGCGTTTAGTGTTTAGTGTTCGGCGTTCGTTTGAAGAGTTTGGGATTTGTAGAGTTTGAAATTTGACCTCTATCCCTAACCCTTTCTCCACAGGAGAAACGGGATAGCACATCTTTAAAAAACATTATATGAACAAAAGCCTTTACTGCTTAAAGGTTACAATTGGCTACTTGTTTCCTCGTTTACTTTTTACAATTTATACCTCTTAAATAGTCAATTGTAAATATTTAAATAGTAAATCCCTTTTTTGCCTTAGCCTTTGCCTCAGCCTATTGTTACCTACTTCTACAATCTACGTCTCTTAAATAGTCAATTGTAAATGGTTAAATAGTAAATCCCTTTTTTGCCTTAGCCTTTGCCTCAGCCTATTGTTACCTACTTCTACAATCTACGTCTCTTAAATAGTCAATTGTAAATATTTAAATAGTAAATCCCTTTTTTGCCTTAGCCTTTGCCTCAGCCTATTGTTACCTACTTCTACAATCTACGTTTCTTAAATAGTCAATTGTAAATGGTTAAATAGTAAATCCCTTT
>JBBSCW010000214.1:0-6022 GCA_038249855.1 Bacteroidales bacterium | reverse complement strand
GCTGTAGGTAATTTAAAGGACACAGCGCTTTCCAATTTCTTTAAGCGAATTGCTTTCCGGAAAGGAAGAACATCAGCCATTTCCGCAACAGCCCGCAAGCTGGCCGTTATTATATGGAATATGTTGGTTAAGAAAGTCCCCTATAAACCCGCTACAGATTATGAATTCCTGGATCAGAAAAGAAAGCGCAAGGTAATGGAAATGAAAAAGCTAATTCATAAGTTTGATATAACACCTGACGACCTCGGTTTGCAATTGAATATCAACAACTTGTGAAACGTTAGTCAGAATTGTAAAACGACACCCTGCAAATGAACGAACTAAAATTAAAACAATCTTTTGACAAATATTATGACGCACCGATAGAAGTATGGAAGTCGTTTGCAGACCTGTGTAAAGAAGTTAAGTTTAAAAAAAATGAAATTATAAAAAAAACAGGTCAGACCGAAAAAAACGCATATTTTATTTTAAGTGGTTCTTGTGGTGTTTTCCTTTGGAAAGAGAATAATTATGTTTGTTTGGATATTGTTTTAGAAGACAATTTTTTTGCTGACCATATGTCTTTAATAACAAGCAAACCTTCGCCACTTGAAACCATTGCACTCGAAAAAACAACTGCATTACAAATCAGTTCAAGTAATATTGCCAAACTAAAACAAAGCCAGTTTGGGAACATTTTATTTTTATTAGGTGCAGAAAATTCTTTTGTTGAAAAACAGCAGCAACAAATTGACCTTTTAACAAAAACTGCCGAACAGCGATATGAAATATTGATGCAAAAAAATCCTGTAATAATCCAAAGAATTGCTCAGAAACATATTGCCTCCTATTTGGGAATTACAACACAAAGTTTGAGCAGAATAAGAAATAAAAAGCAGAAATTCATTTATTAACCCATGGTAACTTTTTTGAAAAACATATTTTCAACTTTTGCAGTATTATAAACTAAAAAAGTTGATTATGAAATCAATAATGTTAATAACAGTTCTTTTTATTTTTAGTACATCAGCATTTGCACAAGAGAAAACTGATATAACAAGAAAAGGATTTATGTTTGGATTTTCTTCGGGAGTAGCAAATTCAAACTTAAAATTTCCAAGTAAAAATCAAAACAATAAAAACCTTGCATTAAATTGGAAAGTAGGATATATGCTAAATCCTAAATTAGCATTGTTGCTGAACGGGGCTGTTTCAATATATGAATACGACTTGTCAGACCGAAAAAGATTAAGGGATTTTGGTGGTATTTTCGCTTCTTCTCAATATTTTGTTTCAGATAGAATTTGGGTTTTAGGTGGTATCGGAATTGGTACTGATGCACCCGTATTTTATGACCTTAACCCAGAAAAAAAAGTTGAAACCGAATATTACTCTGGATTAGGGTTGGTTTCAAGCGTTGGATATGAATTTTTTCGTAGAAAGAACTTTACATTAGATTTTCAAGCAAGAATAAATTATAGTAGCGTAAATTTACCCATTGGCAAAACAAATGGTTTTACAACAGCTTTACTTTTAGGGATAAACTTTTATTAACTGTATAATGAATTTTATTTTAAATTACGCAATAAAGATATTTTTAGGATTACTAATAGCGGTAATCCTTTTTCATATTTGCATTATTTTTAAAATTATTCCTTCTGACATTGCGTGGGGAGGACGACTTAAAAATGATGCAGAAATGTATGTTTTTGAAATAATTTCAATTCTCATAAATATATTTTTATCTATAGTTTTGTTAATGAAAGGCGACATTGTTAGGTTTAGATTTTCAGACAAAGTTATAAATGTAATTTTGTGGATTTTCTTTGTAATATTTATATTAAATACAATTGGAAATTTATTTGCACAAACATTTTTTGAGAAATTCTTTGCTATATTAACTGGATTTTCAGCAATTTTAATTTGGAATATTGCAATGAAGAAAAAAACAACGAACCGCTAACCTCGGTTTTGCAAAATGGCGGGTTCAGTGCTTCTATGACAGTTTTGTGCAAGGCTCAACATTCGGAATTCTAATGAACTTTTGTACTGAAAATCCGCCACTTCGCAAAGCCGAGAACCGTGGTGTGTCTTGAATCAATGTCCTCAACCAACATTGAATGCTTTACAAAAGATGGAAGACAATTGAAGTAATAGAATACTATGCACGAAATTCGAGCGAACAGAATGGTCGGCATACTATAATAGCAATTGAATGGCCTTCCGCAAACGCCTAGTAGGAGGAGTTTGCAAGTCACGTTATGCCGCGAGAGAATGAAAATTTTCTTGTGGTGAGTCCTGCCTACCGGCAGGCAGGGATAAGGAAAAACGGGAACAATGATTCCTGTAGATATTTTATACGGAGCTGAAGAACTTAAACCAGTGATTGAAGCCTCGTAATGGCATAGACAGTGCTGAAAGTAGTTGTTTACGTTTGCGACTACGACAAGATAAAAGTGCAATAGGTATCTTATTTCCTGATTACAGTTGGCCTCGGATCTACGCCCTGTTAACAATGTGCTTAAAATTCCAACTGACTAGAATGTCAGCGTTTATCAATGTCGCGAGAGCAATATGTCGGCAGTCAGTCCGGCTCGTCTTTCCAACAACTCCTTCATTCAAATACTCTTCTCCAAGTTGAATTAAGTCCTCTGTTTGGTCAACATACTCAATTTGCTTTTTAGCAATTGACTTGAAAAAAGTCACTACGCTGTCCGGTACTCCTTGTAACTCGGTGGTCAATATGTCGGACAAAATGATTTTGAATTTTCCTTGTTCCACCTTTTCAAAAAACAATTTCGTATAAAACTTAAATTCCTCGTCAAAATATCCTCCAATAACTGATGTGCCGATATAAACCCTTTGAATCATTCCCCAATTTAGCAATTTTTAACGAGTCGCTAGTCCGACCCCAGGCCTTGCCCACAACTCCCTGTGTTTATGCAGTGGTGCGCTTCCGAAGCCGCTTCCTGTCCCACGAAACTAACCGTGGAACGAAGATAAAAACTTATAGCTTACACGTCACCGCACCACTGCAGAAACATTTTGTTGGCAGTAGTAGGGCCTTTCTCCTCACTTCATTAGTAGCCGTGGCTTTGGTCACCCGTTAATGTTACACGTCTCTTTATAATTCAGTCGTGCGGTGGGGCATTTTTCATTTCTACTTTATCTACTTATACAAAACTTAGCACACTTATTAGCTGGCTTTGGCTGTGGGCTGTATGTGAAGCTTGCCAATGTGGGTGCGATTTAATTGGCACCATTTTAAATCTCATTCTCTAATAATTATACGAAGAATAAATATGTTTCATATATTTCGGCTCTAAATTTACGCTTGTCATGGAAAATTTACCCCAAGAAATTACATTTTACTTAGTCGCTGCCTTTCTTCCTCCAATTGGACCTTTTTTCCTCGGATTAATTGTCTTTATAATTGATGCCGATTGGGTTGATAGCCTTACCGAAAAGATAGAGCATTTTGTTAGGCGATCCGCGAATTCAATCACTCCTAATTCACACTGGGTTCAAAGAAATCTTACTCGGCCAATTCTTAGCGGATTTGTTTGGCTAAGCAATTGGACAGATTCATTTAAAAGTCGGGGATTAAAGAATGCTGTCCGAATTTGCTGTGCCTACTGGGCTATATCCTTAATACTATTCTTTTGGTTCATGGCATTATATGCTTTGCTGGCTGTCTTATTCTTTATCATTGCCTTTTATGTATTTCGCGCAATTGGAGAAGCGAATAGAAACAAGCGCTATGATGATTATTAAAGTATATTTTTCTTTAGCTTTTCAATCGCTTCGTTTATATCCCCACTTGTAATGAGTGGGGATTTATCTTTTTCTCTACTTTTTCTCACGGCCATTCTTTTTACTGTCGCCTCAAAAAGTTTGCGTACATCCCGACCATTACCAAAAAACTTATCCTTATTGGCATAAAGTTCCTTTAAGTAAATTGTTGCTGAGATTCTGGCGGCTGATTCAATTTCGTAATTTTCTGACTCAACTAGACTATCAAAAATTTCGATTAGTTCATCAGGTTTATAGTCTCTAAAGTTTATTGTATTGCTGAATCTTGACCTTAAACCTTCATTTGAGTCTAAAAAATTCCTCATGGGTTCTGGATAACCAGCGACTACTACAATAAATTCTAAACGTCTATTTTCCATTTCTGCTAATAAAGTATTAATAGCTTCCTTTCCAAATGCATCTTGTTTATCAGTGGACAAAGTATAAGCTTCATCAATGAATAAAATTCCGCCAATTGCCTCATTAATTTTTGCTTTTGTTTTGGGGGCAGTGTGCCCTTGGTATTCGCCAACTAAATCTTCTCTCTTTACTTCAACAACGTGCCCACTATCTAAATAACCTATGTAGTTTAGAATCTGACCTAAATATCTGGCAACCGTGGTTTTTCCAGTTCCGGGAGGGCCAACAAAAACCATATGCCCACTTGGTTTTTTACCAGAGCCTCTTGAGAGCTCCCATTTTATAACCGCAGTTATTTCCTCTAACTCATCTTTTATATCCTTCATTCCTGTCATTTTCTCTAACTTTGTAAATGCTGGAATTTTTGATAACTCTTTAGTCATTTCAGGTGAGCCACCTCTTCGAATTTTTGTGTTTTCAATTTTTTCAGTATCGTTCTCAAATTGTTCATTCACCACTGAGCCTTGCTCAGAAAATTTGGCAAGTTTCTGTTGCCATTCTGAATAAGGAAGTTTTGTTTTAACAAATTCAAGATAATTAAAGTACTCATGCTGTGAGGGTGACAATTCTATAGCGCGCTTAAATGATTGTATTGAGAGCTGAAATAGCCGTTCTTCGCACGTTGCTTCAAAGTGCAAATAGTTGGAAAGTCCTAAGTGCGCATGATACTTTGAAACGGATGGGAAGAGTCTTGTTAAAATGAAAAAAAATCTGTTGGATTCATGAAATTTTGCTGATTTAAAGTAGCTCAACGCTAAATAATAAATAAGCTGTTCATCCTTCTTTAAGCTTTTATAGGCTTCTTCAAAGTACTTAATGGCTTCTTCATAGTTATCGCGCTTAAAATACTGAATACCTACTTGAACCTTTTCACGAGCTGTACCTTGGTTCCTTATGTCAATATGGTCAAATCTTTTTCGGACTCTATTTCCAACACCGTAGCTAACAATGAACCCAATAAAAGCATATAATCCTGCAAGAATCTTCGATTGATTTGTTTTCGAAATGATCTTTTTTGAAGTAGTAGTTCCAAAATCCTTGTCTACAAAGGCGTAACCCTCTGAAGCGTTTACCAAATACCAGCCAATCGTGTCTTTAACAATTTCTAGTTCTTCATTTGGCTCTATTTCTTTTACTGTTATTGATTTTTTTCTAGGCTCACTTTTAAGGCTCACCTTGTTATCAGATGTAAAAAAGGAAGTCTCAGGAATAGAGTCAACGTAGTTAGTGTAGTTTCTATTCTCAATGTATTCAGTTGTAAAAAAAATAACAGTGCCGATAAATAATGCTGATATAAATACTAAAAATGTCTTCATGCTCAAAAATATGAATTTTTCCATGTTTTTTTAAAATTTACTACACTCTTAGAATCCTAAAAAGTTTAATGGTCTTTCCGTTTGTAGTTATCACTATCCATCCCATCCTGAGGTTAGATGGGAATTTGGCTCTTGCCATGGCTTGGGTGTCGCGGTGGATTTGCGCAGCTATGGGATCTGCCAAATGCGAGGGCAATCGGTGGACAATCTTTTTAAAATGCGAAAGGTCGGCCAATTCATTTCTCATTTGTCCAACGTCATTAATTTTTTCAAAGTCCAAGTTGTAACGAAGCCTTAACCTTGTCCACATGGGAAATCTTTGTTAGTAGAATGTCAACCGTTAAATGACCAAATTGTCTGGGCCCTATTACTGGCAACATCCTAATATATGCAATTACCGAATTTCTTATATGAAGCGTAGCCGATAGGTGCATATAGCCGCCCAAAGAGGACGGTATTGTGCACTTATTCATGAGATTTTCAAGGATCTTATTTATTAATTATCCGCGCCAGCT
>JBBSCW010000213.1:0-6030 GCA_038249855.1 Bacteroidales bacterium | reverse complement strand
TAGTCACCATCCATACCAGATACAGTTCCAATCGTTGTACCTTGCAATACGATATTACAAGCGATTACCGTTTCACCGTTTTCGGCTTCTTTTACTATCCCTTTTATTGTTCCTTGACCATAAATACTTACCGAAAGAACTACAAATAATATAAAAGAAAAGATTTTTGAACTACTCATTTTTATAGTTTTTTTTTATGCTGCAAAAATAGATGATATTTATTTCCATGTGGTTAAAAAGTAATTACATTGGGGTGTAAGTTGTGTGAAGATAATATTAAGGACATGTTACCAGCTTTATAATTAGAAAAATAGCTTGTTACTTTGATGGTAGTGGCTCATTTATTTTTATGTCGCTTTATTTTTGTTACAATAATCCTTACAGAATATTTTTTCCTTAAATTGACTTTTTATCTATTCAATAGCAAATTTCTAAATTTTGCAAAAGAAAAAGGCCGCAGCGAAAATTATTTGCTACAGCCACAAAATAGCAGTAAATTTTGTTTATGTTATTTTTTATAGTTTCATTCCTTCTAATTTGATTCGCGGCATTGAATAAATTGTGGATTTCTGCTTCGTATAAATAACTTAAAAACCTGGCTGTCTTTTTTTATCCCTCGAAACAATATCCATAGCCTAGTCTGGTAGTAATGTTTTTACCATACTGCCCTATTTTTTTACGCAGTCGGGTTATGTTTACATCAATAATTCTG
Source organism: Bacteroidales bacterium (assembly GCA_038249855.1). Classification (GTDB taxonomy): domain Bacteria; phylum Bacteroidota; class Bacteroidia; order Bacteroidales; family Paludibacteraceae; genus Paludibacter. Next base: position 5,318 of record JBBSCW010000213.1, on the reverse strand, counting down.
CTGATTAGACCTTGTTCATTTTTCCATACCCGTGCAAGAATTTCTTTGCGCGAAAATAGTTGGTTTCGGTTTTCGAGGAATAGTCTCAATATCTCGAATTCGTTCTTTGTTAGATTAACTGCGATATTATCTACCGACACTTTCTTGTTTTTAAGGTTCATTACAAGCGTTTCATGCTGAATTTTCATTGAATCAATACCTTCTGGGATTTCTTCCATTTTGACAACTGCTTTAATACGAGCCAATAACTCTGTAATGGAAAATGGTTTTGTAATATAATCGTCACAGCCAATGGCGAAGCCAGTAAGCCGGTCGCTCTCTGTGTTTCTTCCAGTAAGGAAAATAATACGGGTCTTAAAGGTTTTCGGATTATTACGAATAATGCGAACCATATTGAACCCCGATATTTCGCCCATTGTAATGTCTATTATCAATAAATGAAAAGATGTGATTTCCATTTCCAAGGCTTGCTCGGCAGAATATGCTACATCAACAATATATCCTTCTATCTCAAGGTTTAATTGAAGGATTTCACACATATCCTTATCATCATCTACTACTACTAAAACTTTATAAGGATTCATCTATAAGTAATTAAAAATAATTATGGATATATTTTTTTTGATACAACTTTCATATAATAAGACTTGTAACTCGTTATATTATACTTATAACTAGCTACCAAGATGAAATTGAAATGCAAAAGAACGAAATAGATATTTCTTACATGTTTTATATATATGACAAAAGAATGAAAAATCATTCCTGAAATTAATATTGTATTTTAAAATACAAAAAGAGAGGCAAGTCGTTAGTCGACTTGCCTCTCTTTTTTATATATAAAACAGACTATTATCTTTGTTGAAGTTTTATCGTAAGGGATTGTTGGTTTTGTAAATCAATTTCCACAGTTTGGTCTTCGTAAGAAATCATGCTTATCTTGAGTTTACATTTATCGCCACAAACATTAGAGATAGAAAAATTACCATCCAAGTCGGTATACGCTTTTTGTCCATTGGCAGTAATAATTGCGCCTGCAAGCGTTTCCTGAGTTAGTTTGTCAAATACCAAACCGCACAAGACCGTGTTTTGTTTTTGAACTGTGCTAATAGACGCAGCATTTGGCGTTGGCGTTGGTTCAGCAAATAATTGAATTGTTATGAATAACAACGAAACAATTGAGAGTAACATAATCTTTTTCATATCAGTATATTTAAAATGCAGTATGAATAGTACTTAATATTCAGACTACAAAGTAAGTATATTAATATTACAGATATATTACAAACTCCTTACAATGATATGAATAAATCAAAATCACTAAACCTAGATTGAAATTCAGCACTTAAATGTTCTGATAACAAATTGGATTAGTTACAAGCCTCAATTTGTATTATTTGAGGGTTACAACAAAGTTTGATGTGTCAATAGAAGTAAATGTCAGAATTTAAATGTAATTCTATTATGTCTTAATATTTCTGATTAATAATGCCCAATTTGAATATGAATTGTTAATTACAAGTTGCTTATATGTTGTCGTTTGCTTAATACTTTTTTTCCGAAAGCAATTTTCCTTTCTCATCCCACATATACCACATTCCATTCTTTTTACCATCAAGGTATTGCATTTCATAGCGCATAATACCTGAATCATCCCACACATGCCATGTGCCATTCTTTCTGTTGTTGCGGTATTCGGCTTCTGCAATCAGCATTCCTGTTTCATTGTAAGTGCGCCACACACCATGGAATTCCCCGTTTCGATATGCTCGCACTTCATTTGGCTTTCCGTTGGCAAAGTAAACTACATAAGCTCCCTCTGACTTGCCTTGTTTAATATTCATTTCCAATTTGAGTGATCCGTTTTCGAAGTACTCTTTGTATTCGCCACTGTACAATTTTGTTTGGGTAGCATCCATGAAAAATAGCCCACCACTTTGAATGATTTTGTCCTTTTGAGCTAATAAAGAAACCTGAAAAGTCAACAGGAATAATAAAGAAAGAATTATGTTTCGCATAAGTAGTGTTTTTATTGTACAAATATAGCATTAATTATGATTGAAAATGATGCTCTGTACTGAATTTAATATGTGTTACAAAAAATAATTTTCATAGCAAAGAGAAGTACTATTACTAAAACCCCTTCAAGGTAAAAGTATGAATCAAATAATTTTATAGAATTTTTAGTTGAAAAAAACCGACTTTCACAAGCCAGTTTTTTTTGAGATCACCAACAAATTAAGTAATGACAAATATATTCTTCACGTTCGTTTCAACACGAGTCAATTCGCACATAAAAAGCGTTTCTGCCTCATGAGCCCAATACCGGAATTCAAGTGTTTTGTTATAATTGGGAATAAATTCCAGTAATGCATACAAATTAAAATTATCGGCTGATACTCCTGCATTTGAGAGCAAGGCATCCATCACATTACACTCCTGTTCGATATGCGTGGGAACCATCAATACTGGTTTTTGCAGGTACATTGCCTCACAAACCGATTCAAAACCACCCGTCGTAGCAAATCCCTTGCAACCAGCCATTTTTTCTAGAAACAAAACATCATCAAGTGAATGCATGGTGAGAGTCGGAGTTAGTTCCACGCTACTTTCAACGTTTTTTTTATCCCAAAAAAAATGTAACTTTTCATATACATTAGAGTTGCTCCATTTTACAAGTTCATTGGCATAACCACTGTTTAAGATGTATCCATGAATATAATTTCCTTTTTTTACTGGGTGATTTATAACTTCATGACGCAACAATGGGGGTACAATTCTGATATTCCCATAGACTGAATCTTCTGACATTCGGAATGACAAAGCAAGGATGCGATACGAATTCAAAGACGTCATCCGGGAATAAAAATTCAATAATTCGAATTCAAGTTTTTTATTACCTGTATAATTAAAATCAGGGGTTAAAAAATAATACTGATGTGCAATGTTTATCATTGGGGGCGCAAGATTAAAAACTCCATATGTAATGCCACAAAGAAATTCATAGAAATTAATGACTACATCAGGTTCTTTTTTTGAAATTTCCTTTTTTATAGTTAAAAGGCTCCTGATATAAGCAGGTATCAAAAACAGATTATATAAAATACTTGCAAGTAAGAATGATTTCTTACCTTTTGGAGTAGGCAAAAAATTCGGACTTAAAAACCGAATAATATCACAGTTTATTTTATTTATAAAAAATTTAGGTAATAATCGTTTTGCACTACTTCCCACCATTACACTCACTACTTCATGACCGTTTCGTTCGAGCAAACTTTTCAAACTTAATGCCTGTGTTAAGTGACCACGACCTTCTCCTTGTATAACAAATATATACTTCATAGCCTTTTTAATAGAAAGGTTTGAAAAAATTATTTGAAAAAGCCACTCTCATTGTTTTTTGTTTTGAATCATACAGTTTATATACTTCAACTGTTTCGATTTTTTTATTTGCTTCGTTGTGCATATAAACTTCCCAAGTTCCATCTTCGTGTTCTAAAAGAGCCGACATTGTTTCTACCCAATCACCTGAATTAAGATAATGAATACCATCTATCATTCTGTCAGCTGGTTGGTGAATATGGCCACAAATGATACCATCAGCATGACGTGATTTGGCTAATGCTACCAGTTCGTCTTCATAATCTGAAATATAGGAAACTGCTGATTTTACTTTTTGCTTTATGCTTTGTGAAAACGAGAAATAGGGTAACCCTTTTTTTGTACGATAAATATTATAAATACGATTCACCCACAATAAAAACGTGTAGCCAATATCACCGAGCTTTGCCAGCCAGACCATTTTTGAGGTTACACTATCGAAAACATCTCCATGTACCACATAATAACGTTTCCCATTTTTCTCAAGCATATAATCTTTTACAATTTCTACGTTGTTGAAGCTGAAAGGAGCTATATGATCAATAAAATCGTCGTGGTTACCACGTACATAAATTACTCTCGTATTATAGTTTTCCATCATTTTCATGATGATTTTGAAGAAATCGGTATGTTCTTTTTTCCATTTTCCTTTACCGCCCTTTTGTAAATGCCAACCATCAATAATGTCGCCATTCATAATTAGTGTATTGCAATTTACAGTTCTCAGAAAATCCGCAAGCTCGCGTGTTTTTGAATGTTCTGTGCCAAGGTGAACATCGGATATTACAATTGTAGGATAAAATTTTTGGTTGTGCATAATCAGTATACTTAGTTTTATAAATTGCTACAAAGTAACCGATTAGCTATTAAGGGAGTAAAACAGAACTGTGAAGAAAGTATTAAATGAAAAGAGGGTGGCAATTTGCCACCCTCTAAACATAACTCAATATAATATTATTCCTTGATAAATTTCACAGCATAACTACCTGTTTCAGAGCTTACTTTGAGTAAATAACTTCCACTTGCCAAACCACTCAAATCAACCTGAGAAGTACCCACAATGTCTTGAGTTTTCAGCAACTCACCTGATAAACTATAAACATTTACTTTAGCGTTAATCGCATTTTTAAAGCTAACATAAGCATAGTCCTTTACAGGTACCGGATAAATACTAACAGCATTTTGTGCGTTGGCAGACAATTTATCAACTCCGGTTGTAAAATCAGTAGTTTTTACCACCTTGAAACTATCAAAAGGACTAGCCACACCTAAATCATTCACTTCGTAAGTTTTAATATCGATTGTATCAGAACTTACTGTAATATTACTGTAGGTTGGATTACCTGTTTGCCCGAAACGACCACTAAACATACCGAAATAATTGGTAAGACCTAAGCCGGCTTCAACCCCTGCCATTTGAGTTTGTGTACGTGGTTCATATTTCTTTCTACCTGCTGAATTATTCAGGAAATACAATGTTCCGTCCATTACATTGAAAATACCACCCGATTTTGCAGTAAGATTAGCACGTGCATCAAAAGTAACATTAATCTGATTCTTTACAGCACTTGCAACCAATGTTTTTGCTTTGATAGGTCCCATTACTTCATAAATATGATCATGTCCCTGAAGTGCCAAGTCGATATGCAATTCATCAAAGACAGGTCCCATTGCATTACGACAAGCCATACCATCACCATCACTTTGGTGAGCACTACTACCTGTGTACATCGTTTTGTGATAATAAGCAATTCTCCATTTAGTATTCGGATTGGCAGCTACTTGTGCGCGCATCCAAGTTGCCAAATCATCGAGATAACCTGCCACACTGTAATCTTCGTAACTTAATGCCATAAAAAGTGCATCGCCATAAACAAACGAATAATTACTTCCCGGTGTGGTTGATTTTGCTTGGTCGAAGGCCACACTTTCGGTAT
>JBBSCW010000212.1:0-6093 GCA_038249855.1 Bacteroidales bacterium | reverse complement strand
TGGTCAAGTAAATATTAATTTTGAAACTGGATCCAATCCTGCTGATTATGGTTATGGATTAACTGCGGTGGCTGTTGTAGCTAATCCTTTCAGCGGAGGCATTAACACTTCTGCCAATGTATTGCAAGTTACCGATAAGGGTGATAACGCTTTCGGCGGCTTACTTTCTATAAACGCTTTGCCTGCTGGCGACAAATGGAGTAACTACCAAACAATTAAATTCAAAATTGCGCTTGACAATGCTGCTACAGCTTTAACTCAAAAATATTCGGAAGTTCTATGTGGAGGAAAAAAGAATGGAACCAATGATTATAGTGGTGGCAGTAAGGTTTATGGTGGAAATTTAACAGCCCTAAATTCAGTTGGAACATGGATACAAATAACTGTACCTGTAGCCTACTTGGTAAGTGCTGGAAACGATACTAATCCTTATTTTCAGATTCGATATGCATTAAATACTTTGGGAATGTCTTACTATGTTGATGATGTGGAATTAATCCCGTTCCCTGCTACAACGAATGCCTCGGAACTTACCTTCGAAAGTGGAACAAATCCAGCTGTAAATTGGTATAATACCGCCATATCTATTGCAGCTAATCCATACAGTTCCGGTATCAACACTTCAGCTAATGTATTAAAAGTAGTTGATGATGGTGGAAATCAATATGGAGGAGCAATTAGTATTAATACTATTCTTCCTGTGGGAGAAAACTGGAATAATTTTCTTTCCATTGATTTTAAAATAGCCATTGCAGATGTTGCTTTCAAACAAAAATACATGAAAATAATTGCTGGAGTAGGTCCTAATTATAATAGTGCTGGAACGCAATTATATGCGTCGAATGTTAACACAGTTACTTCGGCAGGAACTTGGTATCAAATAAGTATCCCAATCAATGGTACAGTTGCTGATGCTAAAAAAACAAATCCATATTTACAATTAGCCTATGCAGCTGTAAATAATTGGGTAGCTGGTACAGGTGGTACAGGTGGTACTTATTATATCGACGACATTATATTGAAGAAATTATCTACCAAAGTTAATCCAATCAATGCCAATGGAACTTTAAATTTAAAGCTTGCCAATAACGAATGTGAAGTAACGATTCCTGAAAGTGGAAATGCTATGTATTCAGTTTATAATGTAACAGGAAGTTTAGTTTCTAGCACAGCATCGAATAATGGTAAAGCAGTATTTAATTTGGAAGGCTTGTCAAAAGGCGTTTATATTATTAGTGTAAAAAGCGAAAAGAACAATTATGCAAGTAAATTCTTGAACAAATAAGATTTCTATTTGAATATCAATAATTTAAGACTCTGCATAAATGAGAACTCACTCTTTATGCAGGGTTTTACATTTAGAATATATACATCAAAAACTATGCTGAAAAGCTTATCTCTTATTTCAAAATACATATGAAAAAAATCAAATCACTCATCCTAATTTTAGTTTCATTAAGCACCATTCAAGGATTTTCTCAGACAAATATCGCCTTAAACAAACCTGCATTTGCCAGTGGCGAGGCAGTGCCAAATTGGAACCATAAAAGAATACACGGAAATGATGGCGACATGAAAACCCGCTGGCAGGGAACAGAATCGGCTGGAACTAAGATTTCCGAAGGACTTTTCAACAATCCATCTTGGTTCTACAGCGATTTGGGCAATAATTTTCAGATTGAAGGAGTACGGATTTTTTGGGAGGCTGCGTATGCCATCGGGTTTACCATTGATGTTTCGACCGATGCAAGTGCTTGGAAAACCGTTTTTACCCAAAACGATGGAAAAGGGAGTGAAGAATTAGCTGCCTTTTCTCCGATAAATGCACGTTATGTACGCATTTCTATCCTTCGAGGAAATATGCAGTGGTATCCTTCGTTTTGGGAAATGGAAGTTTATCAGAAAGATGACCTACCGCTTGCTACTAATTATCAAATCGATTTTGACAAAGGAATGCCTGCTGAATTATCATTTTTATCAAACAATCCACTGATTTACGAAAATAGTCTTACCACCATTTCGGGTAGTGATAAGACCTTGCGTATTAAAGCGCACGGGCAGCAAGGAGCGACCTTTGTATGGGATTCTATTTATACCAATTTCAGTCATATAGGAGGTTTGCGAGTGCTAGATAACAAATATGTGTATCTACGCTACAAAGCTGACCGCGGATTTATTCTGAAAGTTTTAGTGGAAGATAAAAACAAACAGCTATTCGAGACAAAAGCCGATACGCTCCCACCCTCCTCTGATAATTCTGTATATTGGTATAACTTGAATTTACCTGCCGAACTGCTTAAAAACATTCATGGTTTTGTGTTCAATATTGGCTCTCAGGGCGAAGCGAATATTGACATTGATTTTATTCAGGTGGGTAGTTTATCGCCTAAATTTAAGTTCGGCTTTACGCAACCTTTTAAAGGAGCACAGTTTTCGGTAGGTGACAAAGTAAATTTGTTGACAAATGGAAACGTTGGTAAAGTAAAATATTTCCACAATGGGAGTCAAATTGATTATATTCAGGCTTTTCCATACAATTCATCTATTGAAAATATTCAAGGTGGATATCATAAAATAAAAGCAGAATTATATAACAGTAGCGACCTTCTGATAGACTCAGCCAATGTTTATGTGTACGTGAAACATGAAGGAGGTGGCGAAAAGTTGGATTATTATACCACAAATTTGTATCAAAGTTTGAAAGCCATGGCGAAGACTGGTCATACTATGTTTGGCATGGCAAACCCGACTACCATTGGTTACAATTCTGGACCGAAAAACACCAATTATAACACTTCCGATTGTAAAGATATAACTGGATCGCATCCTGGGTTTCACGAAAGCGATTTTATGTGGTACGACGATGAAGATTTTAAGCGTGGCGATATTACTGCCATGAAAGATGCAGTTTATCGTGGAGCAGTCATCGGTTATTGTTATCATTTAGCGGGTTCTCGGAGCAATAGTTTTAACGCAAAAGTGAATGGTGCAAATTCAGCTGATTACAATTTAGTGAGCGAAATTTTGAGCAATTCGGATCGTACTAAAAACGCTATGCTCGATTGGTATCTCACAAAACTTGATAATGTAGTAATTCCAATATTGAAAGATATAAGCGTTCCGGTAGTTTATCGTCCGTTCCACGAAATGACTGGAGACTGGTTTTGGTGGGGAAGACAAGTGGGTTCAAGTAATTACATCAAAATTTTTCAGTTGACTGTAGATTATATGCGTGCTGCAGGACTTAAAAACGTGCTCTATTCTTGGTCGCCAGATGGCGATGCTAACTTCCAATTCTATCCTGGCGACAATTATGTAGATATTTTGGGCTACGATGCCTATGAACCGGGCATTGCTAGTTGGATGCCACACTCAAAAGTTAAAACTGCACTGACTACATTAATCAATTATGCCAATAGCAAAGATAAAGTGGCTGCATGGACTGAAACTGGTTGTAGGATGGTTGATAATCAAACTGTTTATCCAAATAAATACTACGATTTTTGGTCAAAATATGTGTGGGACTTTACACACGATGATTCAATTCTTCGTCAGTTGGCATGGATTGAAACTTGGTACAATGCCAATTGGAATCACAGCACTACTGGTAGCGGATATATTCCTCACAAAGGCAGTAACATGCCCAATGCAGATAAAGCGGCAGCCGATTTTATCAAAATGTATAATTATCCACAGAGTATTTTTGAAAACGATATGTTGGACATGTATGGAATGTCTAATTTAAGCGAAGTGTTTGTATATCCCGCTAACTTGATAATTACTGAAAATAATACCTATTCACTTATCGGTGGAACAAGTTCAGGATGGTTCAACAATGAAGCAAAATCTTGGTCGACACTTGATCCTTCGATTGCTATGGTGGATAGTAATGGTAAACTCACTGCGATAAAAAAAGGAAAGACAAGCATTGTGCTTCGGGTGGGCGAAAAGGTTTCGAGTATGGAAGTGGAAGTCTGTGAATCAGGTTTCGTAGCTGTAAAACAGCAAAGTATTGTTCAAATAAATATTTCTCCCAATCCGGTTACTCAAAATGGATTTACTTTACAAGCCGAAAATAACAATGAATCCTATTTTTTGACTATTTTTACAATGTCGGGTCAAGAGATTTATGCAGAAACTTCGGACAAAAGCGTCCTTTTTGTGAATACAACAGGGTTTGAAAATGGAATCTACCTTGTGAAATTGACAAACAAACAAAAAACACTCACAACGAAATTGATAATCTCCTACAAATAGGTTGTTACAATTTTCTTTTTCTTGACACTTATTATTCTTCTTAATCAATTTCTCTTTTTAAAAATATATGCATCTAATAGTTTTAATAAAATAATAAACATGAAAAGAACAGAGATTTTCTCTTTAATGCTTGTCATACTTTCAATTGGCAATAATGTGAGTGCTCAGAATCCAGATCTGTCCATCATGAATTTATGGACCAAAAATGATTTGAAATTTGACAGTCAAAAAACTGGAAATCCGCTTTTACCAGGCTATTATGCTGACCCAACTATTATTGAAGATAATGGCACTTTCTATGTGTATGCCACCAGTGATATGCCTCATTGGAATGATATTACTAAGTTGGCGGTTTGGTCGTCGACAGATTTTGTGAATTGGAAATGTGAATACTTGAATTGGCCTTCAAAAGATTTATGTAAAAGTCCAACGGGAACTCAATCGGGAGTTTGGGCACCCAGTGTTATCAAAGCACCCAATGGCAAGTTTTATATGTATGTAACTGTTGGTCAGGAAATCTGGGTAGGAGTGGCTGATCGTCCAACCGGACCTTGGAAAAATGCGAGAGCCGACAATCAGCCCATTATCCGATTTAAAGAATACTTTTTTGTAGAAAGCATTGATGGTGAAGGATTTGTGGACGATGATGGACAGGTTTATCTTTATTGGGGTTCGTCGGACAGTGGACGTGATATTGAAGGTAGATGTTTGGGCGTAAAACTAAATTCGGACTATGCTTCGTTCAGTGATTTGCCCCTGGATGTAACTCCGCCACATTATTTTGAAGGTCCAACTATGTTTAAAAAGGACGGAACATATTATTTCTCCTATTCGTGGGGCAAAACCTGGGACGAAACATATCAGGTTCGTTATTCCACTGGTCCAACACCTTTTGGTCCTTGGAAAGAGGGCATGATTCGACCGATTTTAAGTACCGATGATCGCGATAATAAAATTAAATCGACAGGACATCATTCTATTTTAAAGTTCAAGGATAAGTATTATATCGTTTATCACCGATTCAACACATTGGATTGTTATAATATATCGCAAAAATTACGTCAAGTGGCGGCAGATGAACTTCTTTTTAATCCTGATTGTTCAATCAAAAGAGTTGTAAGTTCGCATAGAGGAGTAGGTGCTTTGAAAGATGCTTCTACAAAGGTGAATTTAGCTTATAATACAAAAGTTATTAGTTCAAGTGATTTAGATTCTGTTGTTACACAATCGAAATATGCTGTGGATGAAAACTATGGTACTTTGTGGATTGGAGGCACTTATGCCCAAGAGTGGTTGATGCTTGATTTGGATGCTGTAAAATCATTTAAAGAAATACAGGTTTTTCCGGAGTTTCCTCTTAAATCTTACCAATATATAATTGAAGTATCTGAGGATAATAAAATTTGGAAATTAGCTGACAATCAGTTAGAAAATAGTAAAATAGGATCACCATTAGTGAGTTCTTCAAAGTTTTTCGCTCGTTATGTACGTATTACTTTGCAAAACAAACCCAACGGTATGAGAGCCGGAATTTGGGAAGTAAAAATTTATTAGGATAAGCCCCCCTTAATTTCCCGAAAAGGGGGACTATAGAAACGAATAAGGTGGAAGAGTTCATATAAAAAACATTTCCACCTTATTTATTTTAACCCAACTTGCAGTTTTTTACCCACAATAACCTTTCAAAATCAGTTTTTTATCACAAAAAACAATTATTTTCAATTATTTTCAATTTAATTATAAACCTATGTGTTTGATATACAGAGCAATGACATTTTGAGTAGTTTTGAAAAGTCGTTTGTAGTCCCCGAATTTATTTGCATGATAATTTTAAAT
>JBBSCW010000211.1:0-6106 GCA_038249855.1 Bacteroidales bacterium | reverse complement strand
GAGTTTTTTCTCTAAACCTTTCCACACGCGTGTAGCCTTGTCTTTTTGAGTCAGAACAGAGTAAGTTTCATCAACAAACAAGGGAACTTGATCTTCGTTGCCAATCAATAAATCAGGAAACGATTTCCGATTATAAGCATCAAAAATGGCAGTTAAGAGTCCTTCAAATGTTTTATCGTACTGAAAAATTATCATAGTAAGAATTAAGAATCAAAATTTAATTTTAGTTGTAAATCATTGTCCACTTTAGTAGTTTTTTTAGGCAAAAGTAGTTTCCTAATATACTCTGGCGAGGTGTCATTCACCGTTGCAGTGTTCAGTTCATTGCAGCTAATAAAATACTGAGCTTTTTTCATTACTATTCCTATTTTCTTTAAATTGGCAGAAGTCAGTCGCCCAAAACGTCGGGAAGAAACTATAAGCTTAGCAGATTTCACACCAATGCCCGGAATTCTTAATATTGTACTGTAATCAGCTTTGTTTATATCAACAGGAAAAAACTCAGGATGACGCAATGCCCACGCTAATTTAGGATCAATTTCTAAATCAAGATCCGGATGTTTATCATCCACAATTTCATCCACTTTAAAATCATAAAAACGCAATAACCAATCCGCTTGATAGAGTCGGTTTTCACGCACCAGTGGAGCTAAATTTACACTTGGCAATATGTTATAATATTCATTAAAAGGAATATAACCTGAGTAATATACACGGTTCATACTGGGTCGGTTGTATAAATCGACCGATGTATGCAGTATCTGATTATCTGTATCGTTGCTCGCTCCAATAATCATTTGTGTACTTTGCCCAGCAGGTGCAAACCGAGGTGCTGACCTAAATTTCTGCCGATCTTCCTTGTTTTGCAATACGCCTTGCTGAATATACAACATAGGTGTAAATATGCTTTCGAAATTCTTCTCAGGAGCTAACATTTTAAGGTTTTGCTCGGTCGGTATTTCAATATTCACGCTCATACGGTCGGCATAAAGTCCAGCTTCATGCACCAATTGTTGACTGGCACCAGGAATGCTTTTCATGTGAATATATCCGTTGAAACGATAAATTGTGCGCAAATCTTTTATCACCCTCACCATCCGTTCCATAGTATAGTCAGGACTTTTCACCACGCCTGAACTCAGAAACAAACCTTCAATATAATTCCGACGATAAAACTCGATGGTCAACTCCACCAATTCGCTGACTGAAAATGTAGCTCTTTTCAAATCGTTGCTGCGGCGGTTGATGCAATAGGCACAATCGTAGATACAATAGTTGGTAAGCATTATTTTGAGCAGGGATACGCATCGGCCATCTTCGGTAAAACTATGACAAATTCCCCAACCAGCCGTGCTGCCTATTCCTCCTGGAATGTTTTTACGGGTAGTGCCGCTCGAAGCACATGAAACATCGTACTTAGCCGATTCGGCAAGGGTTTGTAGTTTGTCAATAATCTCTGCTTTCATGCTTTTCGAGTCGTTCTTTCTATAAGTGAATCAGGTGAAATGGAATGTAGAGTATTATATTTACATTCCAACTAAAGCTCTTTTTTGTTCTTCAAAGTAAAAGCTTTTCAATGTAAAAAGGATTATTAAAAGTATTAAAGTTTCTGATTTGTTGAAAAGTTTTATCTTTCACTTTAAAGCGTTAAGGGTGCGTGGGTTAGTTAATTTGTGGTGGTGGGATGGAATATTACAATGTAAGAATTCACAATTTAGGCGCATTATAGTCTAATAAAATAACAAATAATAGGTTGTGATAAATATAATTCAGTTTTGTACTCAACTAAACTCCCAATCTATTCAGTATTTGAAGTAGAATTTTCGTTTTGCTTTCAATGTCAAAGCTTGTTGCATCTACTGAAATTGTTGCTCCCGATATTGCGTCGACATTTTTACCTACCACGAGTGGCTCTTTTCCACTGTAATTTCCAAACTGTTTCAACCAGCTCTTAGCGGTAACTTCTTGCCCATGTGTAGATTGATAATTGAATATTTTTACTTTTCGGATTGTTGCAGTAGCACTATAAAGAATATAATAATCAAAAAACTCCTTGGTTTGTTCAAGGTCTCCATGAGCAGTTATTGAACATCCTCCAGTTCTACAAGTATTGACTCTACCCACATATACATATTTTATACCCAAAACAGACCAAGTTTCCGGAAGACTAAAAAACTTACCCAAACCTACATTCAGAATTTGGTTTCCAGGTAACTTAACTTCCGTCATATCAATCTTGTCGCTACCGCAAATTTTCTTTAATTCGCTGGTCAAAGCCTTAGGACAAAAATCAATACTCACCTGACAAATCAGGCAAGTATTGATTGCAATTAAGAAACTAATAGTACTAACTAACTTTTTCAAAATCTATAAATTAAAACATAACACCAAAGCCAGCATTAAAACTTTTAGAGTATTCAGCAGCAACTCCCGATTTTGAAAATTGCAAATCGGCTTTTAGAACTACCCCTTTGGCTAATTTATATGTCAAACCTGTAGTAATTAAATTGCTTTCATTGGCCTTATTTTTTGCGAGCAAACCTGCAGTGGCATATTGTGTGTCGTAATTTTCGAAACGCACAAAAGGAATTAATTCTGTTTTAGCTTGGGGTATAAATTTGAATACATTATAGCCTGCTTCTACATAATAACCCATCATTGCACTTCCCAAATCATTGTTTACTGAATTTTTGGCAGTAAATTTATTGTATTGTTCTGTATTGCCAATACCTGCATAATAAATCTGTCCGCGCATTTGCAGCCCTCCTAAATTATAACGTGCATCTACTCCAATCATGGAAATATTTGTCACCGATGAGTCAGCTTTCGCAATAGCAGTAGCATTAGTCTTTTTCAATCCATTATAAAGTGTACTTTGTGTTTTTCCAAAATAACCTGACAAACCAAGATTCAGGCCGCGAATAGCATAGTATTCAACTTTTCCTGTAAAATTTGGCGAACTCATATAAGATTCTGCTCCCTTTTGTCGACCTGAACGAAATCCGTTTTTAGCATTTAATGTTCCTGCACCATTTTTGTATCCACTAAAACCATTCACCAAGTACAATTGATACTTGATGGAAGCTGGAATGATATTTCCGCTAAAACCGACACCTACTTCGCGCCATGTCGAAGGCGATAATTTAGTATCCAACACCGGACGTTCCACGCCATTGAAAGCAGTAGGCTCATGGTATTCATTGACAATCCCCATCGGAATTAACATTAACCCAGCCCGAAGATTGATGTAATTGTTTAGTTTATGCTGTAAAAATGCTTGTTCGACTACAACCTCATTTACGTGTTCGAACTCCAACTCAGAAATAAATTGAGTGCGCGCATTAAAATTATAACCCAAAAGCATGACTACACGATGCACATCCAAAATTCCATTGTTTTTTTCCGTGGAACTTAGTGTCTGATTATAATGCACTTCCCCATATCCACCAATGACAAGTTTTCCGTCGGTTGACAATAATTTGTCTGCTACATTTTGATATTTGTTTTCAGAAATTTCTGATTCTTGTGCACATAACGCAAAAGCCATTATATTAAAAAAGACAATAAATAAAATAATTTTCATTTCGTTTTTTGTTTTAAATTTGTGACTGCAAAATTACACTGAGAGAATT
Organism: Bacteroidales bacterium; assembly: GCA_038249855.1. GTDB lineage: Bacteria > Bacteroidota > Bacteroidia > Bacteroidales > Paludibacteraceae > Paludibacter. The sequence goes on along the minus strand of JBBSCW010000211.1, from coordinate 2,474 downwards.
CATATCACAATAACTACATTTAGGTAATTTTATAAGTCAAAATATATGTTTTGTTGATGGAATTATGGCAAAGTTCAAATACTATACATCATTCTAAATTTTTAATGACAAGATATGAATGCATACTAAAATGCATATTGACAGGTAATTAGAAGGAGTAAATAAAAAGGGGAGCACGTTCTGAGACTTAGTTCATGAACATACTCCCCGTAGGTTTGAATCTACACTTAAGTAGGTAGGCGGAATAATTTGTAATCGTATGTTTTTATTGATTTTCTTCAACATTAGTTTCCAAAGAAACACAGATCTTCGTTTAATTTAAGATGTTTGTTGGGTAAGAGTCTCAATATAGTAGATGATAGTAGAAAGTTTCCCTAATTTCATTGCAATTTTTTTGATGCCGATTCATCCATATAAAATTCCACTTCTCCCAAATTGTTTTTGATAAAAGAGGCTGGATAATTTTTAGCAGCAGGTTCTTTGTTGATGATTTCTTGCAGAATCTGTCTTTTACCTTCTCCTACTGCCATAAAAATAATTTGCTCTGCATTACAAATCGTTTTTCCAGTAAGTGTAATGCGTTTTTGTCCACTTAGAGGATGTTCACTTACTTCAACCGAATGCTCAGAATTTAATAATTCAATATTGTTTGGAAAAATTGAGGCGGTATGTCCATCGTCACCTATACCCAACAGCATCAGGTCGAAAACTGGAAATTTATCATGTACTGGAAGTTCATTCTGCAATAATTGGCTATATCGCTTGGCTTCATCAGCAGGGATTTCTTCCCCTTTCATTCTAAAAATATTCTGTTCTGGAATATAAGCTCGTTGTAGCAATGTATTGTAAGTTACCCCATAATTACTTTCAGCATCGGTAGGTTCAACGCAACGCTCATCGACCCAAAAGAAACGAACAGCAGCCCATGGAATTTGGTTTTCATATTCTTCAGATAATAGTTTAAATAATTGCGTTGGAGTGGAACCGCCAGATAAAGCAATATTAAACTTACGTGATTCGGAATTAAAAGTAATTGCTTTCTCTTTAATTAATTCGGCTACTGCACGAGCCGTCTCTTCTGAATTCTTGAATATATGCTGTTTGTAGTTCATAAAGTTCTAATATGTTTATTGCATTGTGCAATCGGTAATAGTTACTCTGTTAGAAATTTCTCAAATGGTTGACGCCACTTCATGTCACTATCATTGAATAATTTGTTCGATTCGTTGGGTCCCCAAGTTCCTGATTCGTAAAAATACATAGGGATTTCTGGATTTGTTTTCCAAGCTTGAAGTATTGGATCAACGAACTTCCAACTTGCTTTCACAGCATCGGCACGGGAGTAAAGCGTTGAGTCACCAATCATACAATCGAGTAAAAGTCGTTCGTAAGCCTCAGAAATTTTCTTTTCTGCCAAATCAGAATAATGGAACGCCATATTTACATTTTGTACCTTGAAACCTGCACCGGGAATTTTCATACCAAAATCGATAGCAACACCAGCATCAGGATGAATTCTAAGAATAATCATATTGTTGGGCTCAGTAAGACACAATTGTTTGAAAAGCTGATGTGGAGCTGGTTTCAGGTGAATAACAACCTCAGTAACACGAGCTGGAAGTTGTTTTCCGGTTCGGATATAAAAAGGAACATCACCCCAACGCCAATTGTCGAGATGGACTTTCATGGCCACAAAGGTTTCGGTTTTTGAGTTGGGAGCTACTCCTTTTTCTTGCCGATAGCCTGCTTGAACTTCATCTCCAATCTGACCAGAAATGTACTGCCCACGAATTACGTTTTCGGCCACATCTTTTCCTTTTATCGGACGTAAAGCATGAAGCACTTTCACTGTTTCGTTGCGAATAGAATCGGAATCGAACACTGCGGGAGGTTCCATAGCAACTACCGCCAGCACTTGCAATAAGTGATTCTGAATCATGTCGCGCATTGCACCTGATGTGTCGTAATATCCACCTCTGCTGCCTACACCAATTCTTTCCGAAGCGGTAATTTCAACTCTGTCTACATATTTTCTGTTCCAAATTGGTTCGAAAAATCCGTTAGAGAAACGAGTAACCATAATGTTCTGAACCGTTTCTTTGCCTAAATAATGGTCGATGCGATAAATTTGCTCCTCCTGGAAACCTGCATGCAATTTATTGTCCAAATCCACAGCGGTATCATAACTATAACCAAAAGGTTTTTCTACGATAATTCGTTTCCAACCATTTGCTTGGAGATTCATGCCATTTTTTTCAAGATTGGCCGCAACAACTTCGTACAAAAACGGAGGAATTGAAAAATAATAGACTATGTTTTGTTTTATGCTCAGCCTCTCTGAAAGGTCTTGAACATATTTTGAAAGGAATTCAAAGTCTTCAACTTCCTGGTTATTAACTTTTTTATAATATACTCTCTGGAGAAACTCGTCCAATTTTTCCTTATTGTCTTTCAGCTTTTTCGGACTAAAAGTT
>JBBSCW010000210.1:0-6201 GCA_038249855.1 Bacteroidales bacterium | reverse complement strand
TATCGTGTCGGTAATGACTGGCATAGTTATTTTTGCCTTACAAATATTGTGATCATTTGCATAAGTCATAGAATAATTTGCGGCTATAAATATGGGTACATACCCACGAGTTTCCGAAGGCAGATAGGGATAAATAGCCCAATAATCTCTTTTGCCGCCAGCTCGGCGAATGGCTTTGTTCACATTACCTGGTCCACAATTGTAGGCTGCAATTACCAGGTGCCAATCACCATAAATGGAATATAAATCTTTTAAAAACTGTGCAGCGGCTTGAGTGGATTTTAATGGGTCGAGTCTTTCATCAACTAAACTATTGATTTCCAAACCATACATACGTCCAGTGGCGATCATAAATTGCCAAAGTCCAGCAGCTCCCATGCGAGAAATTGCCGTGGCATTTAAGGCAGATTCAATGATTGGTAAGATCTTCAGTTCGAGTGGTAGGTTGTTTGCATCAAGAATACGTTCAAAAATTGGGAAATAGTAATCGCTCATGCCCAACATGTGTTCCATTTGTCGTCTTTTGCGAACGGTGTAAAGTTCGATGAATGACCTTACATAATTGTTGAAAGGCATCTCCATTACGCAGGGCATTTTGGATAAACGAAGCTTGTAAATAGAGTCAGAAATATTTAATGGGATATATTCTGAATCACAATTTGAATTGTCGGAGCGTTCTATTATCCAACTTCTCAATAAATTATCGAGTGAGTTGTCAAAATCGGTAGGACTCGTAATAGTAGAATCAGGCTCTAAATTCGCTGTATTTGTGGTATTGTTTAACAATGGGGTAATACTTTGTGCAGCATTATCCAGTGAGAAAAACATCAAGAAAGTCAGTATATATAATAGTTTGTGATTCATTCCTAAAAAAATGTATTAATAATTTACTTTAAATTCAGACTCAACTGAAATCCGGCAGCTTTACTCATCCCCAAATTATTATCCAAAAGAGTTGGTCGAATATGCAACGATAAATCGGTGCTTATATCAAAATCGAAAAGCTGAGCATCAACGTATGCTTCGAGCAAAACAATACCGTAATAAGCAATAGAGCCTATTATAGTTAAATCTCGGGTACGACGTGACTGTTGGTATGCCGATGATAAATTGTTTTTTAAACCAGATTCTCCTCCAGGATAGTTTGCAAGTGTAGTGCCTTTAGGCAAGATATCCAAATAACTGTCGGTTTTTGGATTGTCATCAATAATATCACGATAAGCCGAACGATAAGATTCATAGGTTTTTGAACTGGATGAAACGATGAAATAACAGCCCAAATAGCCTGCATAAACCAAGGGTAATTTCCAATAACTGCGGTTCAAAATTTGTCCGTATCCCGGAATAACAGCACCCATCCAAACTACTCTTGACGCACTTGGTCTGCTATTAATAACCGAATCGTTCAATTCTTTTCTAATATTCAGTGTATTTCTATTACCGGAAGTTTTATTTGTTTCATCAACTACATCTCTGGTTATTAATAGACTATCTTTACTAATATTCTGGCAATGAACATGAGTAAGAAGAAAAATTAAAATTACAACAGCTATAAATCGTTTCAAAATAATACTCCGAATTTATATTTTATCTAATAATTCCATGATCCTTGCCAATTCCTCATCGTCAGTAAATGGAATTGAAATTTTTCCTTTTCCATCAGGTTGACAAGTTAAATTAACCTTGGTACCAAATAAATCACTTAATCTGTTTTTCAATTCACCAAACTCTCCCAGTTTTGCTACAGGATTGGATGGTTTTGTTTCAAAACTACCTATTTCAATAAATTGGCGAACCATTTCTTCTACCTTTCGAACAGAATATCCGTTTTTCAATATTCTTTCGTATAATTTTAGTTGAGCGCTGGGGTCGTTAATTCCTAAAATAGCCCTAGCATGCCCCATATCTATTTTCTTGTCCTTGATACCCATTTGTATCTCAGCCGGTAACCGCAGCAATCTCAGATAATTAGCAATAGTAGTTCTTTTTTTCCCAACCCTTACGCTCAAACGTTCTTGGGTAAGTTTGTATTCTTCCATCAAGCGATAAAATGTGAGGGCAATTTCAATGGCATTCAAGTCTTCACGCTGAATATTCTCGATTAAAGCCATTTCCATTACCTGCTCATCTTCAGCTGTCTTTACGTAAGCTGGTATGGTTTTCATACCAATTAGCTTCGAAGCTCTGAAACGTCGCTCACCAGCGATAATCTGATAAGTACCGTTTTCATTTTGACGAAGTGTGATAGGCGAAATAACACCTAACTCGCGTATTGAAGTTGCTAATTCGGTAAGTGCCTCTTCGTCGAAAAAACTCCGAGGCTGGTTGGGATTAGCAAAAATTAATTTCATTTCTACTTCGTTGATAGACGAAGAACCTCCGGTACTAATATTCTCGGTGTCAATTAAAGCACCTAATCCTCTTCCTAATCCGGTTATGTTTTTTGCCATAATATTCAACTTTTATTGTTTGATTCTAACGACCCCTAAGCCCTCCAAACACATTCCCGACACGTTGGGACAAGCAGGGATAAATGGCAGGGAATTTAATTACTAACGTCTCTTATTTTATAAGTTATATTTTCCTAATTTTAGTTCTCTAAGTCCCTTTTGGTGAATTTAGGAGACCATTATTCTTCTCTTTGGCAATTATTTCTTTGGCTAAGTCCATGTAGTTATTGTTACCTTTCGATTCAGCATCATATAACATGACAGGTTTGCCATGGCTTGGAGCTTCACTTAATCTGACATTCCGGGTAATTACCGCATCAAAAACCATAGTTTGGAAATGTTTCTTCACCTCGGCATAAACCTGATTGGCTAAACGCAGGCGATTGTCGTACATAGTAAGAAGAAAACCTTCTATTTCTAGTCTAGTATTGAGTTTGCTCTTAATTATCTTTATAGTATTCAGTAGTTTGCTAATTCCTTCGAGTGCAAAATATTCACATTGAACAGGTATAATAACAGAATCAGATGCTGTGAGAGCATTTACGGTAATCAAACCCAAAGAAGGTGAGCAGTCAATCAGAATATAATCGTAATTTTCTTTTAAAGGTTCAAGCAGGTTTTTCATCACATGTTCCCTGTTGTCTAAATTCAACATTTCAATTTCAGCACCTACCAAATCAATATGCGATGGCATGATAAACAACTGTTCTACTTCGGTAGGATGAATAGCCTGTATGGAAGGAATTCCGTCGATAAGGCATTCATATATAGTAAATTGTAATGTACGAATATCTATCCCAAGACCCGATGAAGCATTGGCTTGTGGGTCGGCATCAACTAAAAGCACTTTTCTGCCGAGTGACGCAAGAGACGCAGCTAAATTTATAGCTGTTGTGGTTTTTCCTACACCGCCTTTTTGGTTTGCTAAAGAAATAATTTTCCCCATATTGGTCGAATATGTTTTATTATTTTATCTAATCTTTTGGTTGTTCAATTTTTAAATTATATAAAAAATAATTGGTCAACTATCTGATTATCATTTATTATTTTAGTATTTACACTGTTTTTTTATAAAATGCAAAGATAATAAAATAAATCGATGCTTTCAACTAACATAATGTGCAAGCGATATAAATAAGTTTTTTTAAGGCAATAACTACTCTAATAGCTGCACATGAAACATATTGTTAATATAAAGTTGTATTATATAATTATTCATTCCGCTAATTTTTAACTAATTAGCATTTAAGTGTTTTTTTCTAGCCATCCGTTTTTTAGTTGTTTTGTACTAAACTGTTTTTTTGTACCTTTGCCAATTCAAAAAAATACCAGTTTCTTTAAAAGTAACTAGTAAAAATAAATCAAAAAAATCAAATTACTTCTTGCGGTCGGAGGTATAAATAAAAAATGTATTCTTTATGTTTGAATCTCTAAGTGAAAGACTCGAAAGGTCGTTTAAAATTCTGAAGGGCGAAGGTAAAATTACCGAAATTAATGTAGCCGAAACATTGAAAGATGTGCGTAAAGCACTTCTCGATGCCGATGTGAACTACAAAATAGCCAAAACATTTACCGACACCGTAAAAACTAAAGCGTTAGGTCAAAATGTATTAACTGCATTGAAGCCTAATCAGTTAATGGTGAAGATAGTTCACGATGAACTGACCGAGTTGATGGGTGGACAAAGTGTAGAAATTAATTTGAAAGGAAGTCCTGCCGTTATTTTAATGTCAGGGTTACAAGGTTCCGGTAAAACTACTTTTTCGGGTAAATTAGCTAATTTGCTAAAGACAAAACGCTCCAAGAATCCGCTTTTGGTGGCTTGTGATGTTTATCGTCCAGCTGCTATCGAGCAATTAAGAGTGCTTGGCGAACAGATTGGAATTCCAGTGTTTTCTGATTTGGAAAGTAAAAATCCAGTTGCCATTGCCCAAGCTGCTATAAAATATGCCAAACTTAACGGAAACGATGTTGTAATTGTGGATACTGCTGGTCGTTTGGCCATCGATGAACTGATGATGAAGGAAATTGCTGCAATTAAAAAAGCAATCAATCCTCAGGAAATTTTGTTTGTTGTAGATGCGATGACTGGGCAAGATGCTGTAAATACAGCCAAAGAATTCAACGATAAACTCGATTTTGATGGTGTTATTCTAACAAAACTAGATGGTGATACCCGTGGTGGTGCTGCTCTTTCTATTCGTTCTGTGGTGAATAAACCTATCAAATTTGTAGGTACAGGCGAAAAGATGGACGCTTTGGATGTGTTCTATCCCGAACGTATGGCCGACCGTATTTTGGGAATGGGTGATATTGTTTCCTTAGTGGAACGTGCTCAGGAACAGTATGATGAAGAAGAAGCACGCCGTTTACAAAAGAAAATTGCTAAAAATCAATTTGATTTCAATGATTTTCTTTCTCAAATTGCCCAAATTAAAAAAATGGGAAATATTAAAGACTTGGCTGCCATGATTCCAGGTATGGGCAAAGCATTGAAAGATGTGGATATTGATGATAACGCTTTCAAAGGCATCGAGGCAATTATTCACTCGATGACTCCACGCGAACGCGAAAATCCATCCCTATTGAACGGAAGCCGTAAAACACGAATAGCCAAAGGTAGCGGAACTACTATTGTAGAAGTAAATCGTCTACTGAAACAATTTGAACAAACCAGCAAAATGATGCGTATGGCTACGGTTCAGAATGGAAAATTAAAAATGGGAAAGAGAAGGTAGAAATAATATGCCAATTATTTAATGTGCTAATTTGCCAATTGAATATAATTTTTCAATTACCATAATAAAATAAGAATGAACAACAAAGACATACAAAATAGTAGCAACTCAAAATCTACTTCGGGAGATTTTGAAGGCTACACATTAATAGATGGCAAAGCAATTTCGGAAAAAATTAAAGCCGAAATTGCTGAGCAAGTTGAAACAATGATGGCTGCTGGCAAAAAGCGTCCACATTTAGCTGTAATTATTGTAGGCCATGATGGAGGTAGCGAAACCTATGTAGCACATAAAGTAAAATCTTGTGAACAAGTAGGATTTAAGTCTACTAAGATTACTTTTGAAGAGGATGTAACTGAAAATGAATTACTTGCAAAAATTGCTGAACTGAATTCCGATGCCAATTTAGATGGATTTATTGTACAACTACCACTACCTAAACACATTTCGGAACAAAAAGTAATTGAGGCTATTGATTTTCGGAAAGATGTAGATGGTTTTCATCCGGACAATGTGGGACGTATGTCAATAGGTTTACCATGTTATGTTTCGGCAACTCCTTCGGGCATTATTGAACTCTTAAAACGCTACGAAATACCGACTTCTGGAAAAAACTGTGTTGTAATTGGTAGAAGTAATATAGTGGGAAAACCAATTGCTACACTTATGATGCAGAAAGGTTATCCTGGCGATGCTACGGTTACGGTTTGCCATAGTAGAACCAAAAATCTGAAAGAAATTTGTCTTCAAGCCGATATTATCATTGCGGCACTTGGGCAACCCGAGTTCCTAACTGCCGATATGGTGAAAGATGGTGCTGCTGTGATTGACGTTGGTACAACACGGGTGCCTTCTGATAAAACAAAAAGTGGTTTCCGCATTTCGGGCGATGTTAAATTTGATGAAGTTGCTCCTAAATGTTCATTTATAACGCCTGTTCCGGGCGGTGTTGGTCCAATGACCATCGTTTCATTGCTAAAAAACACTTTGTTAGCGGCAAAAGGGGAAATCTA
>JBBSCW010000209.1:0-6202 GCA_038249855.1 Bacteroidales bacterium | reverse complement strand
TGGGATGATGAATTAGCAAAATTATTTGAGGAGAAATGACTAAGTATTTACCGTTTTATAATTTAGCATTTAGCATTTAATATATTCAAGAATATCAGCATATTAGAAGATTTTAAATGATACATTATATTATTCCCATTACTTATGTATATCAGGCTATGATTTTTATTCTAAATTCATCAGCAACTATGCCGCAAAATAGCATAGTTATTTCCTATCTTTGTCTCAACTTTAAAAAAAAATAATTTGTTATGGCTGAAAACAAACAGAAAAAAGCAGTTAATGGAAACGCAAGAACTAAAAAGAATGCGAACCTTTTCAAGCGTTATATTTGGTTGGTAGATTTGATTTATCGCTCAGGCAAAATCACGTTTAACGAAATTAATAGTCGTTGGGAAAGCAATCCTATGTCAGAGGGCAAATCATTGGCTATCAAAACGTTTCACAACCACAGAGAGGCGATAAGAGAATTGTTTGAAATTGATATAGAGTGCCAAAAAAGTTTTAACGAGTATTATATACTTAATGCTGACGATATTAAAAGTGGCGGTATCCGTACTTGGTTGCTCAATACTTTTGCGGTGAATAACTTGATCAACGAAAGTCATCAAATGAAGCAACGCATTCATTTTGAGAATATTCCATCTGGTCAGCAGTTTCTCACACCCATTATCGAAGCCATGCGCGATGAACTGACCATGACCATGAGTTATCAGTCCTACAATAGAAATGATGTTGCGGAGTTTGAAATAAAACCCTATTTTGTAAAGGTATTCAAGCAGCGTTGGTACTTGATAGCTATGAGTGATAAGCTACGCATTTATGGCTTGGACAGGGTTCTTTCTATTCAACCGACCAAGAATAAATTCAAATTCCCTGTCGATTTTGATCCAGAAGCTTATTTTGCCGACTGCTACGGAATAATTAAAGGCGATGATGCTGCTGCTCAAATTATTAAACTAAGAGTTTCAGAATATCAGGCAAATTATGTACGAGCTTTGCCTTTGCATTCCACCCAAAATGAAAAGAAAGAGAAAGAGAATGATCAATATTCTATTTTTGAATACTTTATAAAACCTACTTTCGATTTTAGACAGGAAATACTTTCTATGGGCGATGATGTTGAAGTGCTCTCGCCAGCATCTTTGAGAGATGAAATGGCCAAAATAACTAAGGCTATGAGTGAAAAATATTTGATTGGCTAAAATAGAGAACTTATTCAATTGATTATTGTCAAAGCTATTGCCAATCATTGAACTGGATTAATAAGTTAAGTTAAATAGTGCTGTTTGTTGCACTATTATAGGGTTATTTGTTGCTGGTTGAATATTGAGTAGCTAAAAGTGCATTAAATTGCTCTTTCTTCTTGTATTTGAAATATTTTTCCTATTTTTGCATAAAAAAGAGCAATACAATGCAAAACAATAACTTAATACAGACCTTAAAAGAAAGACGAGACATGCTCCATATAACTCAGGAAACTTTAGCCGACTTGTCGGGTGTGGGGCTTAGGACACTTAAATTGTTAGAAACTGGCAAGGGTAATCCTACCTTACTGACTATGAAGAGATTGGCTGATGTATTGGGATTGGAAGTAGTTTTAAAAGTAAAAAGCGTAGAGTGAAAAGCTGAGAATCTTTTCAAGTTTTTACATTTCATAGTTATCAAGTTTTCACTTTCTTATTATGAGATTAGCAAAGGTACTATACAAAGGAGAAGAAGCAGGTTTGCTTATACAGCACGATGATGGAACCTTTAAGTTTCGTTATACCGACTTATGGTTCAATGACAACAGTAAAGCTTCGATAAGTCTGACCATCCCTAAATCGAAACAAGAATATCATTCCGATTTTCTATTTCCGTTCTTTTTCAATATGCTTCCTGAGGGTTCAAATAAACAGATTGTTTGTAAATCTATGAAAATTGACGAAAATGATTATTTCGGGATATTACTAAATACGGCTCAGTATGATACGATTGGAGCAATAACCATTTTGAAAACATTAACACAAACATGAGTATACCAACAATAAAATACTGTCCAGGCACATTGTCAGCAGGTTACGGCAGGTACAGCAAAGCGTGTTTGAATCGTTTGTTCAACGGACGAAAGGTAAATCACATCTTGCCCTACGACTCACCAGCTACAAATGAGGCTACTGACGAACTTTTTTTAGAGAATAGAAAGCGAATATCCATTTCTGGCGTTCAGGAAAAATTCTCTCTTATATTAGAAAAAAACAAACTTCGACTGTTGAACGTTGGAGAACGTGGGAATTATATTCTTAAACCAATACCCAATTTAGGTAAAAATAGTGACCAAATGCCAGCCAATGAACACCTGACCATGCAAATAGCCAGACAGGTTTATAATATAGAAACTGCTGAAAATGGATTGATTTTTTTTAAGAATGGGACATCTGCTTACATTACTAAAAGATTCGACATCAAAGAAGATGGTAGCAAATTAGCTAAGGAGGATTTTGCTTCATTGGCTGGTCGTACTCCTCAAACGCACGGTGAAAACTACAAGTACAGTGGAAGTTATCTCGAGTTGTTTGAAATTCTGAAAAAATATGTACCAGCTTATCAATCAGAAGCACCCAAGCTTTTCAAACTTCTGGTCTTTAATTATTTGTTTTCAAATGGCGATGCTCATTTCAAAAACTTCTCTTTAATCGAAATGCCTTTTGGTGATTTTCGGTTAAGTCCTGCATACGATTTACTAAACACCCACATACACATCAATGATTCGGAATTCGCTCTAGAAGATGGTCTTTTACCCATAAACATAAATCTAGGCAGCATTACTGAACAATTTAAGTTGCTTGGAAATAAAACTGGTTTAAGTGAAGTCCAAGTGCAAAAAATATTGAGTCAGCTCGTTTCCAATCAGAATAAAGTGGTTGAGCTGATTGAGTCATCATTCCTGAGTACAACAATTAAACGCAATTATTTGCAAGCATATCAAACAAGATTAAAGAAGTTAATACCTTAAGAACTTTCTGCTTTGAGATCGTGAATTTAAGAAATATACCCATACTAATAAAGTCAAAAGCTCCTTGACGCTAGACTTAAATTTCTGATAATATTACTTCTTATGTATTCGTATTGTTTTATTAAGCCTTTATTCTTCTTGAAAAGTTGTTTTGTAGTTTGTTAGATTCAGGTCAATTGCTATACCCAATTGGGTATAATTAGGTTCTATGATATAAAATTATACCCGATATGGTATAAAGATATAAATATTTGCTATCATGCTAAGGCAAAAAGTGCTTGGATTGATTTTATTCAAATAAGTTTTCTAAGTTCCAGTTTTAAATCAAAATATATTGAGATCATAAACGAGAGATTTGAGAGGTTGGCACTCTAAAATAAACTGATAGTTCATTTGTAAATATATGATAAATAAGCAACTAATTAAAAATAAACTCAATACAATAACTCAAACAAAATATGAATTCAGAAGAAATCCACTTAATTAACGGACATTCCGTTGGCAATAATTTTGACGAATTATCACTGAAATATGATATAACTCCCGAGCTGAATGAGCTATTGCTGGAAATGCAGATAAAGGTGAGTAAAAAGAAAAATAGTGCTGTAAAAGAATTGCAGAATCTGATTAAAAAATACCCGCGCATTCCGCACTTCAAAAACTATCTGGCTGTTCTGTTTGCTCGCCAAAATAATTTGTTTATGTCAAATGAAGTAAACAAGAAATTAGTTGTAGCTCACCCTGATTATTTGTACGGCAAATTGTATCTAGCACAATTAGCCTTGGAAGTAGATAAACCAGATGAAGTGCCTATCATCTTGGGTGAAACACTCCAACTTAAAGACTTGTATCCAGAACGTAAAGTATTTAATTATGGTGAACTATTTGCTTATCAAAATGTTGTGTTCAATTATTATATTGCCATTGGAAATCAATTCAATGCTCAAGCCTGTTTAGATGTAATTGCCACAATAAGCAAAACATTCAATTTGAATTTGGATACTTTAGAGTATAATCGTAAAATTATGCTTCTCACTCTTGAATCCCAATTAAAGCAACATGATCTCATGTGGTCAACAAATAGAACCCCGGAAGTCATAGCCAAACGTATAGTAGAACCAACCACCGAGGCACCTCAATTTACACACGATATTATCAATGAGTTGTATCGGAACGATTTGAATATTGATCCGCAGATTATTACTAATATTTTAGCATTGCCCCGCCAGTCACTGCTTGCCGACCTGCATAAAGTAGTATATGACAGTATGGCTCGACTTTATGTGTTTATTGATGAAAACGCTGATTGGGATAACAAAACGCATGAGTTTTTGATGCACGCCTTATTGTTATTAGTTGAGTTGCATGATGAAAGTAGTTTGGAAGTAATGCTTGATATACTACGTCAACATAATGATTATTTAGAGCCTTGGTTTAGTGATTATCTGACGGACGGTTATTGGGAATTACTTTATCATATAGCTGATGATAAATTAGATGCATTGCGAAACTTTCTTTTTGAACCCAATCATTACACTTATTCACAGTCGGTTATAACAGATGTGGCTAAACAGATTTTTCTTCATCAGCCAAATAGACAAGCCGAAATAATCAATTGGTACAAAATCGTTTTTGAAGAATGGATTATTCAACATGATAATGATTCGATAATTGACACTGAAGTTATTGCATTTTTTGTAAGCGATGCTGTAAATCTAAATATGATTGATTTAATTCCTCAAATTACCAATCTATTTGATCTTGAGTTGGTTGCTGTAGGCATTTCAGGTGATTTAGAAAGTTGTATAAAGGATATTTTGAATAAAGAGAATATTGATCGAAAAAGAGAAGTCTTTGTAACAATATTTGAAAGATATAATCACTTTACAAGCACTTGGATAAGTTACAAGGATGAAGAAGAAAATGAAGTTGAAGATGAAGATGACTCTGCATTTAACGATGAGGCAGATGATTTAAGTACTAATGAAATATATCAGGATGTAAAAAACACAGTTATTCTTCCAAATGTGAAACCAAATGTAGGCAGAAACGAACCTTGCCCCTGTGGAAGTGGCAAGAAATATAAAAAATGTTGTTTGAAATAAATAAGTTGTTTTCTTCAAATATAAAACACTAAAAAGGCGATTGTAATTTAATTACAATCGCCTGACAAGTAAATTTTATACCTTAACAAAATCAGATTCGATACTATCAATTAAATTGGGATTGATTTTCAAAGCCTCGGCATATTCTTTAAATCTACTAACAGCAGCACTTACGGTATTAATTAATGACTTATAATCCTGAATGTCATTTCGTTGAGCAACTGTTTCCAAATCTTCGCGGGTGATATTCTCATATTTGCCATTTATAGAAATTGAATGTTTATTCATATAAGCTGGTGCTGAAAGATCTACGCCATAAGTCAAATCATAAGCCGGAGATAATCGCCATTTACCATCAGCTGTCATGCAAAAGCTGAAGTTCTTTGAATGGTCATCTACGTTACGGGCAAGCACATTAAATACCATCCGCAAAAATTGTTGTCGACTGTCATCGTACGGAAGTTTAAGTCTGCGTATTACTGCAAATATATCCTCATAACTATCACTTTCTGGCGACATTGCAGCTAATGTTTGAGTATGAATCCGTTCATTACCAACACGGTCGAACCTTTGCGTGAGAAAATGAGTAACATTCCCATAAGTCTTTAATTCGGAAGGCATTATGTAGATTCCCGCCTCCAAAGCCATCTGATAATAAACAAATTCTAACTTGGCCAAAGGATAGGATGAATTATCATCATATTTTAGTAAAAAATGTTCAAACCCATCTGGTATATTTCCTTGTCCAGATATTATTTCTCCCGTAGTTTTATTGAGTGCTATAATTGCTTTCGGTCGTTTTCCTCCTGGCGACGAACTAATTTTTATCAGATCCTGCCACAAAATTGAGTTTTCAGCAGTAAGTACAGTAGTTTCTCGTTCGTTCAATACCTGTTTTGCAAATTCATAGAGATGTTCAATATCTACCGAAAAGGCAGCATCTTTGCCTAATGGCTGAGCTGGTTCGTATTCAAGTGCTCCCATTGCACGGCTACCGATAAACGAAAGATGATCCAGTGGACTTACATTTTTTGCCAATATATGATTGTCGCGCAACCAAGCTTTAAAAAGTGAATTTCCCCATTTATCGGGGAGTGAG
>JBBSCW010000208.1:0-6204 GCA_038249855.1 Bacteroidales bacterium | reverse complement strand
CCTGTAAAAAAATAATCGCAGAAAACTTATTAAACAATATTCTATAATCTCTAATTCAAATTCACTTTGAAATCATCACAAAACACTAAACGCCATCCAGCAACTTGGGTACCCTCGGTCTATTTTGCAATGGGTCTTCCATTCGTAGCATTAGCTGCCGCTTCTTCATTAATGTTCAAAAATCTTGGAATTTCTGATGCTAAGATTGCATTCTGGACTACCCTCATCATGATACCTTGGACACTTAAACCGCTTTGGAGTCCGGTACTTGAAATGTTTAAAACCAAAAAGCATTTTGTGGTTGCAACTGAAATGATAACCGGATTTACATTTGCCTTGGTTGCATTTTCGTTGGGTTTACCTGACTTTTTTACCTATGCCATTGCTTTTATGGCCATCATAGGTTTTAGTGGTGCTACACACGATATTGCAACAGTCGGCATTTATTTGAATGAACTTTCGCCTGAGGATCAAGCAAAATATGTTGGTTGGCAAGGGGCATTCTACAATCTAGCTAAAATTCTTTCGGGAGGAGCTTTGGTTTATTTGGCAGGCGAACTTGAACAGAGCCTTGGAGTTGTCCACGCGTGGATGATAGTCATGGGAATTTACGGCGCTATTATGATTATTTTATCCATCTATCATATCAGAGCGCTTCCTTCGGGTGGTGCATCTACCGAAGTAAAATCACTTCAAGAAGGTTTTAACACCTTGAAAGAAGTGGCTGTAAGTTTTTTCAAAAAGAAAAATATCGCTTTAAGTATTCTATTTGTAATATTTTACCGTTTTGCTGAAGGATTTGCTATTAAGATAGCTCCATTATTTTTCAAAGCAGCTCGTGCAGAAGGCGGTCTGGGACTTTCAACTTCACAAATTGGAATGATATATGGTATTTTTGGTGCAGCGGCTTTCGTGTTGGGTTCTATTATTGCCGGATATTACACTTCCGGCAAAGGTTTAAAGAAAACATTGATGGTTTTGTGTGCGTCCTTTAATATCCCATTTGCCATGTATGCTTTATTGGCATGGTTTCAACCTGAAAATCTATATATAATTGGTGCCGCCGTAGTAACCGAGTATTTTGGATACGGTTTTGGTTTCGTAGGTTTGATTCTTTATATCATGCAGCAGATTGCTCCCGGAAAATATAAAACAGCACACTATGCTTTTGCAGATGGCATCATGGCCTTAGGTTTTATGATTCCTTCTATGATAAGTGGATATCTGAGCGATTTTGTAGGATATAAATTGTTTTTTATATTCGTTCTAATAGCAACAATCCCTTCTTTCTTGGTCGCCCATTTTGCTCCATTTAAGCAAGAAAACGTAGAGAAAGAGCTTGAATAAAGAGACATTTCTAATTTATCAAGATTCAAGTTGCATTTACAACTTGAATCTTGTTTGTTATTTTCGCCTAATCTACTAACTCCCAATTTACACCTTTCCCTCCCATTCCGCATAAAACTCATCTAAGTATTGCTCCATAAACAGGTGGCGGTGTTCGGCCATTTGTTTTCCGGTAGCAGTATTCATTCGATCTTTGAGCAACAATAGTTTTTCGTAAAAATGATTGATGGTAGGAGCAGTACTGTTGCGGTATTCTTCTTTGGTCATGTTGAGGTTGGGCTGAATTTCGGGATTGTAAATTTCACGATTCTTGAAACCACCATAATTGAAAGTACGTGCAATGCCTATAGCACCAATTGCATCCAGTCGGTCAGCATCTTGAACGATATCCAGTTCAATTGTTTTGAATAATTGCTCTTTTTTTCCACCCGCATAAGATATATTCGTAATAATATTTTCAATATGCTGAATTACAAGTTCTTCTACACCGATTGAGATGAGAAAATTCCGAGCTTTTTGTGGACCAAGTTCTTCATTCCCAGCATGGAATTTAACATCAGCAATATCATGAAGCAATGCGCCTAATTCAACTACCAAATTATTCGCATTTTCCGTTTTAGCAATCTGTTTAGCTAGTTGCCACACCCTGTAACAATGCCACCAATCATGTCCAC
The DNA here is from genome assembly GCA_038249855.1 of Bacteroidales bacterium. Taxonomy (GTDB): domain Bacteria; phylum Bacteroidota; class Bacteroidia; order Bacteroidales; family Paludibacteraceae; genus Paludibacter. The sequence continues at coordinate 4,183 of JBBSCW010000208.1, read as the reverse complement.
CTTCGGCATTTTCTAGTGTTGATTTTACAAAAGCGATTGTTTTTTTAATAATTATTTCTTTTTCCATAAAAAATTGGGGGATGTGAGAAGTATTTACAATTTATAGGTGAAATTAATTAACGCCCCAAGCCTTTAAAGGGGATGTTAATTACTTTCGTCTCGTGAGAAATATCTGAAAATAATTAATTCCAGTAAGCCACTCTTAACATCCCCTTTAGGGGCTTGGGGCGGCTTGCTTCTTACGAGCTGTTACAACATACTAAATATTTACAACTAACTTCTCTAACTTCAAAACTAACTTCCTTAACTTCAAAACTAACTTCCTTAACTTCAAGAATCTTTCAATAACTTCTATCTTTTTACTTCAACTTCTCTTTCAAGTATTTACCTGTAAATGATTTTTCGCATTTAATAATTAGTTCAGGAACTCCCTCAAAAACAACCTCGCCACCCATATCTCCGCCTTGTGGACCGATATCGATAATATGATCGGCACATTTTATTACTTCCAAATTGTGTTCAATAATGATTACCGTATGACCTTTGGCAATCAGTGCATCGAAGGCTTTCAGCAGTGTTTTTATGTCGTGAAAATGCAATCCTGTGGTAGGTTCATCGAAAACGAAAATAGTTGGTTCTGGTTTTTCGTTGGCTAAAAATGAAGCTAATTTAACGCGCTGACTTTCGCCACCCGATAAAGTGCTGCTCGACTGACCCAATTTTACGTAGCCAATTCCCACATCTTGCAGTGGTTTCATACGTTTTACGATTCTTTTCTCGGTATTTCCAGTATGTGCACCAAAGAATTCAATGGCTTGGTTGACTGTCATTTCCAACACATCGTAAATATTTTTACCCTGATATTGCACTTCCAATAAATCCTGTTGAAAACGTTTACCATGACAATGTTCGCATTCCAGAACCAAGTCGGCCATAAATTGCATTTCCACGGTTACAGTTCCTTCGCCCTGACATTCTTCGCATCGCCCGCCTTTGGTATTGAACGAAAAATGGGATGGTGAATAATTCATTTGCTTAGAAAGTTGCTGATCGGCAAATAGTTTACGAATTTCATCGTAGGCTTTGATGTAAGTTACCGGATTAGAACGCGATGAACGGCCTATCGGGTTTTGGTCGACAAATTCTATGTCCTTGGCTAAACTCATTGAACCACTTAAAGCTCCATGCTGGCCTGTGCGATCGGCAATTCCACCATAGAATTTCTTCAATGCGGTATAAAACACATTACGTACTAAGGACGATTTCCCAGAACCACTGACTCCAGTTACGACAGTCATTACATTCAGAGGAAATTTTACATCGATTCCTTTTAAATTATTTTCGCGTGCTCCTTTAACCTCTATATAATTGTTCCATTTTCTACGATAAGTTGGAATGTCAATATTCTCTTTACCAAGCAAATACTTGAGGGTATACGAATTTTCAATTTCCGCATCCTTGGCTTTTGAAATAGCATCAATATCTCCTTGAAATACTAATTCGCCACCCTTTCTACCAGCATTGGGGCCAATGTCGATAATATAATCTGCGGATCGCATTATCTCTTCATCATGTTCCACTACCACCACGGTATTTCCCAAATCGCGTAACTGTTTCAGCACTTTAATCAATAATTGGGTGTCACGAGAATGAAGTCCAATGCTGGGTTCATCTAAAATATAAAGCGAACCGACTAAGCTGCTTCCCAAAGAAGTAGCTAAGTTGATGCGCTGACTTTCACCACCTGAGAGCGAATTTGAAAGTCGATTGAGTGTCAAATAACTCAAACCCACATCCATTAAAAATTGAATTCGGTTATTGATTTCTACCAACAACCTACGAGCAATAGCAGCATCTTGTTTATCGAGTTGAATATTATCGAAAAAATCTTTCAATTTTCTTATTGGCATCAGCACCAATTCTGAAATTGATATTCCAGAAACCATAACATAAGCAGCCTCTTTTTTGAGTCTACTTCCCTTACAATCAGGGCAAATCGTTTTGCCACGATAACGAGCCAACATCACCCGATATTGAATTTTGTATTGATTGGCTTGTAGCATTTTGAAAAACGCATCGATTCCCTCAAAATACTCATTCCCTTTCCAAAGTAATTCTCGTTGTTTATCTGTCAGTTCATAATAGGGTTTGTGAATGGGGAAATTAATTTTATCTGCCGCATGTACGAGTTGCATTTTATACTCACTCATCACTTCGCCTTTCCAACACATAACGGCATCCTCGTATATCGAGAGCGTCTTGTTTGGAATTACTAAATCTTCATCAATCCCGATTACTTTCCCGAAACCTTCGCAGGTAGGACAAGCTCCCAACGGACTGTTGAAACTGAAAGTATGAATGGTGGGCGTTTCAAACTGCATTCCATCAGCTTCGAAACTTTTGGAAAAATACAGGCTCGTGTCTGTATCATTTTCCTCCGATGCAGGAAATTTGAGTAAACAAACTCCTTTACCCTCAATAAAAGCAGTTTCAACTGAGTCGGTTAAACGGCTGATACCAGCAGTAGTATGATCAACCGTTAGTCGGTCAATTACCAAATAAACATCCGTGATATTTTCAAAGACAGAACTATCGTCGAGATAAGTTTGAATATTGAGGATTTGATTATCAATTTCTATTCTATTGTAACCTTGCATCAAAAGGTTCTTCAACTCCATTTCCATGGTTCTGTCTTCGGTGGGTTTTACCACTGTCATTACCATCATTCGGGTATTGTCTGGAAATTCGAGTGCGGCTTTCACTACATCTTCTGCCTCGTGTTTTTTGACAATTTCGCCCGAAATTGGAGAATAGGTTTTACCTATTCTGGCAAAAAGCAATTTGATATATTCGTAAATTTCTGTAGATGTGCCAACGGTTGAACGTGGATTGCGGGTATTTACTCTCTGCTCAATAGCAATTGCAGGAGGGATTCCTTTGATAAAATCCACTTCTGGTTTACTCATTCTACCTAAAAACTGACGAGCGTAAGATGACAGACTTTCAACATATCTGCGCTGTCCTTCGGCGTACAATGTGTCAAAAGCCAAGGAAGATTTTCCTGAACCTGAAAGGCCTGTTACAACCACCAATTTAGAACGCGGTATCTCTACATCAATATTTTTAAGGTTGTGGACACGAGCACCTTTTATAATTATATTTCCTTGTTTACTCATGTTTGTAATGTTTTATTGTAATTATTTTAATCTGTAAAGATACAGTTTCAGGGATGAAACTAGATGAAAAGAACCAAAAGAAAAAAGAAGTTTCACAATAACTAAGCTACAATTCAGCCTTTTTATATTTTTCAACAATAGTTTCTATGATTGAATCTTGCGTTTCTTTGTTGAATTCAGTTTTCAGGTCGGTACCAAAAATTCTACCGACTCCGTACCAAAAAGCAGCTGAAAATCCTCCTCGGTATTCTTTAATCAGTTCATAACCTGTTTTGTCGGTCTCGCGTGCTATTAATTTCAACAGGAGTTTGCCCTGTGAGGTTGACATATTCCGAACAGCAGTTTCGTATTCCTTAAAAAGCAGGTTCTCCATTTCCTTAATCATTTCTTTTCGCTTTGCTTTATCATCAGTTTTGGCGAGTCTTTCATTTAACTCGGTTATAATTTCTCGCGTTTTTAAAGCATAAGGATAGACTATCTTGAAATTTCGGATATTCCGGTAGTTCTGTTGATAAAATTTGTAATTTTCCAATTCACGCTGGTATTGCTCATCTGCTGTGTAACGTTCAGTTCTGGGTTTCGTTTTTTCACGAATATCAGCCACTATTTCAGCAGTCTGCGGGATCTGTTTGACGGCATCAACTTCCAAAACTTTGACCACTTCTATTTTTTTTACGACCGTATCGATAGGCAAAGGTTCATCGTGAATTATTGTTGATTCAATATCCACTTCTGAAAGTATAGCATTAGACGTTTGAGCAATTGGCGAAGTCTGTTGTAACGATTCAGTAATGGCATTATTACCAAACTCGGTTATCGGCATTTCAGGGGCAATTGGCGCTTCGAACTCGAAATTCTCAAAATGTTGAAGCATATCATCGAGTTCTGTATCGGAAACTACAGGCGAAGGAGCCTGAGTCAGATTTAGTTGAAAACTTCCCCAAATAATTGCACAAATCATCATCGTGCCAAAGGCAGCAAGTATATGACTATTGATGTTTTTTGGG
>JBBSCW010000207.1:0-6210 GCA_038249855.1 Bacteroidales bacterium | reverse complement strand
TACATTTTCAATGGCATCCGGACTTTGTTTATCAGCTAATCTTGGATCGATATGTTGGCCATAATAGAAAAAAGGCCAGCCATAAAATCCACCAACTTTTACACTAGTTAAATAGTCCGAAACCAATTCATCACCCAGTTCATCCCGTTCATTAACAGCGGTCCACAGTGTTTGTGTTCCCGGCGCCCAAGCCATACCACAAGGGTTTCTTAACCCGTGCGCATAAATTCGTTCTTCTGAACCGTCTGTATTTACTTCAAGAATATCGGCTCTTCTTATTTTATTCTCAAAACCCTTTTCTGCAACATTGGTTCCCGAACCTACACCGATATATATTTTATCTTTTTTTGAATTGGTAATAATATTTCGTGCCCAGTGCCTATTGTACTTACCAGCCGGCAACGAGACAATTTTTTCCATTTTCCTTGTAACAAAGTATCACCAGTCTTATAATTATATTTCATTAAAGTATCGGTATTTCCAACATAAAAATGATTTGCAATGATCAGCATACCAAATGGCTGATTCAGATTTTTAGCAAATTCATACCGCTTTTCAGGAACACCATTTTTATCAGTATCCCTGAAAAGGGTAATCCTATTCAGACTTTCACCATAATGCTGTGTTTTTAATTTAGGTAAAAGTTTAGCCCCAATTTTTTTAATACCTTTTAAAATTGTATTGGATTCAGCAACAAAAATATCGCCGTTTTCGGCCACATAAATCCACCGGGGGTGCTCCAAACCATCGGCAAATTTAGTTACTGAAAATCCTTTAGGCGCAACTGGCATTTCAGCATTTTTCCATCCTATTACCTGACTGTAATTATTGGCTGACGCTGTTGCATAAGGACTTTGCAAAGTATCGGCTTTATAATTGGAGGTTGTTACAGAACCTGAGTATAATCCTTTATTCAGTTTTTGGATACTGCATGATAACAACACAAAACAAGAGAATGCAATAATAAAATTTTTTCCCATAGTTATTTTATGTGTCTTTAGTCTTTATATTAAGAATTAAGCTACAAAGTTCAACATAACAACATTCAATGGCGTTAGACAATCCAGAAATAAAGTCACATGATTTATACATTCTCTTAATAGTTAAAACTCTGTAAATCAAGTAAACAACAAGGAAGTTGTCGAATGCCAATGAATTATATTTTAAATTTAATGATCATCTCATCCTTTGTTTTTTAAATGATCAGAAGCTTCCTTTTCCATCTTTTTCAGTCTGGTATAATAATCAGGGAACTCATTTAAATGAGCCAAGGCTATTTCACCTGTCAATTTTCCATCATCGTTTGTAACATTGGTCACGGAGTGTATTGCTCCATGTTCAAGTTCGACATTTAAGCCTTTTGTAAATTCGTCCAGACTTATCTTGTCCCAATTGATTTTGAGACCATTGCCGATTTCTTTTGCTTCAGTTTTGCTAAATTTTTTCATGATTTTAAAAATTTATTTGTGTAGAATTTCCACAATACAAAAATGGGGACTTTAAATACTAAAAGCGTTATACAATTCCGGAAAGAATTTACATGATTCACACATTCTAATAGTTAGAATACTGTAAATCAAGTAAAAAACAAGGAAATTTATACATAAACTGCTCTTCATTCAAATGAACGATCAAAACTATAATCATCTAAAAATTGGTGATTTGTATGATTAAGAGAATGTAGGATTGCATCCCTTGCCATAACACTATAAGTGATGCCATTTCCGCCAAATCCCAGCATGTAATGCTCATTTACTGCTGGATTAGGTCGTCCAAAATATGGTAGTCCATCATCAGTTTCGCCAAATGTTCCCGCCCACATATAGTCTGCTTTAAAATTTATATCAGGAAAGTATTTTTGAAATTGTTTTGTTAAATCGCTTTGTTTTTTTGATAAAAGAGAATCACGTTTTATAGCATTTTTGAATTTTTCATCGCAACCGCCTATAATAATACGACCTTCAGAAGTGGTTCTGAAATAGAAATAGGGAGCAGAATTATCCCAATAAATATGGTTTTTAAATCCTTTGGGTAACTCCTCAAAGACCTCACTGGCTAATGCATAGGAGCTTTGTAGTTTCACTATATTTTTGTTGCGGAGTGTATTCACGCTTTCGTAACCAGTGCAATGAATGATATGATTGGCTTGAATTGAAAAATTATCTTGAGTCTTTGCTATAAATATATCGTCGTCATTTTTGATTGAAGTAATTTCGGTCCGATCAAAAATTTGCATGCCCTTTTCAGAACAGTATTCTAATAAATCATAGGCAAATTTGTAAGGATCAACTATGGCTCCAGATGCTGATTCAATTCCGGCGTATGCATCCAAACCTAATTCTTTTAATGCTTCCTTATCAAGCCAACTAACCTTAAATCCATATTTTTTCCTCGTCTTAAATTCTTCTTCCAGATCCTTAATCCCATTTCGGGTTGACGTAAAATAAATACTTTTTTTAAATTCAAATGGACAATTGCTTTTGATAGTATCAATTATCTTTTTTATGTCAAAAATTGCATCTTCACAATTTCTATAACTGGAAACTGCGCAGTCAAGCCCTCGTTGTTCAATGAGTTTATACAATGGCACATCAATTTCATATTGAAGCATCCCTGTGCTGGCTGCACTACTTCCATTGCAAACATCTCGTTTGTCAACCAACACAACATCTTTGCCTTCCTGCAATAATTTGTGGGCAATTAAAGCTCCGGTAACTCCTCCTCCAATCACCAGAATATCGGTTGATATAGATTTCTCCAACGAAGGATAGCTATTTACAAAAGCATTCTTGATTAACCAATAAGGTTCGTTCGATCGTAAATCCATTTTGAAGGGTTTTATTAAAAATTCAAATAATTTTTATACATCACTCTTAAATTAACTACGCGATTGGCATATAAAATCCCAATCGCATTAGTTAATTGTCCATTCCGGATTTGAATTATGATTTTGAATCCTCTAATTCTTTCAATGTTGCTTCTCGTATCCAAAATCTGTGTTGCGCTACCGCCTTCACAAAATCAGTGCTTGAAGCATCAATTAAAATTCCATCGTCTTTCTTTTTGTCTTGATTTAAAGCTAAAATTTTCATCAACCATTCAGCCCCATCACCTTCAGTAGCTATTACTTTACAATGTTTATAGGCTTCCTCTATAAATTCTTTTGCTTTAGGTTGCTTCTTGAATGTGTCGATGCTTTTTCTACCCGACACTATAAAAACTGCATCATATAATACAGATGAAGCGGTTAAAAGACTTTCATCCACATTTACATTTTGGTCCTTAGTAGTTCGTATTTTGCCCAAATGAACGGAAATAATTTTCGCTATTGATCCTTCTTTTTTTAAAGTATTGAGCATTTTATTGAGAGAATCATCATCCACTCCATCTGCTGCTAATATGGCTATCTGTCGGGTTTTTATCGTATTTTTAACAGTGTTCTCCATACTTACTGCTGGTGAACTCAGAACATCAGGATCAGCCTCGATAGATTGATAACTCTTCGGATCGGCATCCGCTGGAAAACTTTGATTGGCGATTGCATCGGGTTTTGGTACATCGAATCCTAAACCAGTGGCTACACGTTGGGCAAGTGATTTATCTATTTTCGTTAGCAGTCCAACCAATCTTTTCCGTATTTCTTCTAATTTTACTTTTCCCAATTCAAATCGGAATGCATCCACAATGTGGTTTTTCTCCGTTTCGCTCATGCTATTATAAAACATGGCTGGTTGGCTGTAATAATCCATAAAACTTTTGCTTCTCGAACGAATTTTATTGGCATCTATCTTTTCGTGGTAGGATACAAATCCACCTTCGGCTTCCTTAGCTTGATGCGGATGACCTCCACCAGTAGAATTTGGGTGATAGCTTGATTGTCCGGGAGTAATAGTTTGTCGCATAAATCCATCGCGCTGATTGTTATGCACCGGAGCAACAGGTCGATTAATCGGTATTTCATGGAAGTTAGGACCTCCTAAGCGGATCAATTGAGTATCGGTGTATGAAAACAATCGTCCTTGCAACAATGGATCGTTTGAAAAGTCGATGCCTGGAACAACATGTCCCGGATGAAAAGCTACTTGTTCGGTTTCAGCAAAGAAATTGTCTGGATTTCGGTTCAAAGTCATGCGACCCACAATTTTTACAGGCACTAGTTCCTCCGGGATGAGTTTGGTTGGATCGAGCAAATCAAACTTATATTTATGTTCGTCTTCTTCTGGAACAATTTGAACCCCAAAATCCCATTCTGCCGGCTGTCCGCTTTCGATGGCTTCCCACAAATCTCGACGGTGAAAATCAGGATCGTTTCCTGAAATTTTTTGTGCTTCGTCCCATAAAACAGAATGTACACCAAGAACTGGTTTCCAGTGGAACCTGACAAAAACAGATTTATTTTCTTTGTTTACAAAACGATAAGTATGAATACCGAAACCTTCCATCATCCTTAAACTGCGGGGGATTGCCCTATCGCTCATAAGCCACATTACGTTGTGCAACGTTTCGGGAGTTAGTGACACAAAATCCCAGAAAGTATCGTGAGCGGATGCAGCCTGGGGCATTTCATTGTTTGGTTCCGGTTTCACTGCGTGAATTAAATCGGGGAATTTAAGTGCATCCTGTATAAAAAAAATGGGCATGTTGTTTCCCACTAAATCATAGTTTCCTTCTTCCGTATAAAATTTTACTGCGAACCCACGTACGTCACGTGCCAAATCAGTAGAACCCCTTGAACCTGCCACCGTACTGAAGCGTGCAAACACAGGAGTCCGTTTACCAACTTCTTGAAGAAACTGAGCCTTGGTATATTCCGACAATGATTCAGTAAGCTCGAAATAACCGTGTGCCCCGCTCCCACGCGCATGTACAATTCTCTCAGGGATGCGTTCATGATCGAAATGTGTAATTTTTTCGCGTAAATGGAAGTCTTCCAGTAGAGTAGGTCCTCGATCACCAGCTTTCAATGAGTTTTGATCGTCATTAATGCGTAGACCTTGGTTAGTTGTCATAAATTCGCCATTATTGTCAATGGTATTATTTTGAAGATCTTTGTTTTTTTTACCTTCATCTTTTGAGTGAACAGCTTTTTCGTTTTTCATTGCTTGTGTTTTACAGAAAATTTGTATTTATTTAAAAATGGTCTGTGAATTGATTATTTAGGTTTTCAGGATTGTACTTTTTTCATAAGTGAATTATTATTTATTTTCTCATAAGATTTGCTACTTTATTTTTGCCACACTCTTTTCCTTGGGTACTTTTAACCCCGCCTGACGCGCTTCGGATATCCCGATTGCAATTGCTTGCTTACGATCAGTTACTTTTTTACCTGAACCAGAACGGAGCGTACCTTCTTTCATTTCGTGCATTACCGTTTCAATTTTTTCCTGCGCTTTTTTACTATACTTTGCCATAATGATTGTTTTAGAATAATGAATAATTTATTAAAAGGAAGCTTTTACTTGGTATTATCCTTTCCCACGTCTTTAAATGCATCTCCAGCATACACAGTGTGGCTTTGAAAAATACCTGCAAAAATTGCAATAAGCAGCACAACAAATAAAATCCATAGGTTTTTATTTGTTGTTGAAAATGAGAATACCGCCAATGGTAAGAGCTTTACTTATCGCCATCTATCTCGAAACTTATTTTGCAATTTAAACGCCAGTGAGTAATTTTTCCTTTTTCATCTACTTCGGCATTAAAATCTTTGATATACACCGAGCGGATGTTACGGACAGATTTTGATGTTTCGTCAACTGCATTTTGAGCTGCATCTTCCCAGCTTTTTTTTGATTCGGCTAATAGCTCGATTACTTTCATGAGTGCCATAATGTTTTTGTTTTTTAGAACAGTTAATATTAATTATATTTTTTGTTATTAGGTTGTAAAGATGAATAACTTTACATTGAAAAGTGTTACACAATTTTAGAGATAATTTACACAATTCACATATTTGGGATACTCACAACATAAAACTTGAGCAAGCAAGTACAAATCGTTACAATTTTGGTGACTTGTATTAAGAAACGGAAGAACTTTTTTGAAATTAAACTTACAAGTCTGCTTTAACTAATAGACATTATATAAGTTGGGATATTTAATACTATTGCTTAGTTTTATTGATTTTGCTTTTGACCCCCAAACCCCCAAATGGGGGCTTTAAGACCAAAATTTTTATTTTTAGAATATGCAAATATCACTCTTTCTCCC
>JBBSCW010000206.1:0-6225 GCA_038249855.1 Bacteroidales bacterium | reverse complement strand
TTTTAAACAATTTAAAATTATAAAATTATGCCAGGATTAAATCAAACCGGACCCATGGGCAAAGGCTCTATGACCGGAAGAAAAATGGGAAAATGTTGCAATTTTGGAATGGGTAAAAATAATTCCAGTAACGAAATTACACCCGACAATCAAGAATTAAATGAAAATGGACGTGGCTTAGGTCGCAGAAATGGGCAAGGAAATGGACGTGGCTTAGGTCGCGGACAAGGACAAGGACAAGGTGGCGGACGTGGAAAAGGGCAAGGTAATGGTCAAGGAAACGGACGAGGAATGGGAAATGGGAATGGAAACCAAAACAACAATTAATTATAAACATAGAGGTGGGCATAAAAGTCCACTTCTTATTTTAAATACAATAAATTAAAGCTAAAATAAAATGGATAAATGTATCGCAATTCCGATGGAAAACGGAATTTTAAGTGCTCATTTTGGGCATTGTCAGTATTTTGCAATTGCAACAATTGTAAACAATCAGATTACAGAAATTAAGGAGCAAACTCCTCCTGCACACGAACCTGGAGTATATCCTCGCTGGGTGGCTAGCTTTGGTGTAACTGACGTTATCGCTGGAGGAATGGGTCAGAAAGCTATTACCCTATTTAACAACCAGAATATCAATGTGTTTGTTGGAGCGCCATTGTCAAGTGCCAAAGAAATCATTGAAGATTTTCTTGCGAATAAACTGACCTTAAATGCCAACTATTGCAACCACGATGACGACCACAACCACAGCTGCAAACATTAATTCTCCAAAACACAAAGTGGACAAACGCTGTGTGGTCTGTCAATTGAAATCATTTGACAGGTTACTTGTAAAATTTAAAGCATCTGGCAGTCAACGCCAACAATTCATAGAATTCTATAATCTGACCATGGATCGAGTTGAATCGATTAGCATGGCTCAGATTCATAGAGAATTAAACAATGAATTTTGCAAAATTATGGAGGTTTCAAATCCATACGAGCAAGAAAAAATGGAGTGCAACCAGTTGGCTTTAGAATTGTACAAAGGTTATAAAGTAAAGGTGTTGAAATCGGCTGATCCTTTTGATATGGCTTTGCGACTTTCGATAGCCGGAAATATAATGGATTATGGTGCAAGTGCCCATTTTGAAGTAGAACCAACTATACAAAAAGTACTTGATAGCGATTTTGCCATCAACCATTCCGCTGAATTGAAAAAGAAGCTAGGTTTGGCTGAAAAAGTGTTGTATTTAGGCGACAATGCTGGTGAAATTGTTTTCGACAAGCTTTTTATTGAAACCATACAGCATCCACAAATCACTTTTGCAGTTCGGGGCGATAATGTGCTGAACGATGCCACTATTGAAGATGCAAAGCAAGTGGGAATAGATAAAATTGCGGCTGTAATTGACAATGGTTACGATGCTCCATCCACAATTTTGAGCAAATGTAGTGCAGAATTCCTCAATATTTACAAAGAAGCTGATTTGATAATATCAAAAGGACAAGGAAATTTTGAAGGTTTAATTGATGAAAATGACGCTCGAATATTTTTTCTGCTGATGGTAAAATGCGATGTCGTTGCTGAAAGACTACATGTTGAAAAAGGAAGTTTTGTGGTTTATAATCAACTGTAATTCATTTCCTTACAACAAGAATATTAATAATTTTTGATAAAACAAACACATTGAATTCTAAAATTAAAATTGCAATAGCAAGCGGCAAAGGAGGAACGGGAAAGACATTTATTGCTACCAATCTTTTTAATACGCTCAGAAAATACTCGTACAATGTGAATTTGGTCGATTGCGATGCAGAGGAGCCGAATGACCGTGAATTTTTACAAGGCGAGTTTCAAAATCAGTTCAATGTGCTTCAAAAAGTGCCTGTAATTGATACTGATAAATGCACCTATTGTGGCAAATGCTATGAGTATTGCAACTACAATGCTATCTTTTTTCTGGGTGAGCAGAAAGTAATTCGAGTGCTCGAAGAACATTGTCATGGTTGCGGAGCATGTTCTGTGGCTTGTACGGATGGTGCTATTACCGAAAAAGATGATTTGCTTGGAACAGTGAGTCGTTATCGGTTTTCCGACACTTCTGCATTGATTGAAGCACGCATGAAAGTGGGTGTTCATTCTCCTGTGCCTACCATAAAAGCAGCTATAAAGGCTGCCTCAGATGCTAATATCGTACTTATGGATTCGCCCCCAGGAACTTCTTGCCCATTTATTCAGACTGTTGCCGTAGCCGATTATGTTGTTCTTGTTACTGAACCTACTCCTTTTGGGTTAAGTGATTTGAAACAATCTGTTGACACACTGAAAAGTATGGGAAAAGGTTGTGGCGTAATTGTAAACCGTGCTGGACTTGGCAACGATGATGTTTATGCTTATCTCAATGCTGAAAATATCCCTCTACTTATGTCAGTTCCTTTCGATCGAAATATTGCTTCTGTTTATTCACGAGGCGAATTAATTACTGATGTTGACAAAGAATGGAAGTTAAAATTTAATCATTTATACAATAATATTATTGAAAGATATGGAAATAGCAATCATAAGCGGTAAAGGTGGAACTGGGAAAAGCAGCATCAGTGCTGCATTCGCAAGTTTAGAATCGAATATTGTGTTGGCCGATTGTGATGTAGATGCTGCCAATCTGTATCTGATTTTTCAACCCACACACGACGAAGAACAGGTTTTTATATCAGGTCATAAAGCTAGAATTGATAAGGATATTTGTACTAACTGTGGTGATTGTATAACATATTGTAGATTTGATGCTATCGACGAAATTGATGGTGAAGTGCTGATTAACGAAACATCCTGCGATGGTTGTAAACTTTGTGTGCGTATTTGTCCAGTTGAGGCAATAACTATGCATCCCGAGGCCGATAGTCGCATGTATTCTGGTAGCTTCCGCAATGGAAAGATGGTTTACGGAAGACTTTCGCCTGGCGAAGAAAATTCAGGTCGATTAGTAGATATTGTTCGCGAAAAAGCTAAAGTTATTTCAAAAGAATCAGGTTTCAGAACTATAATTATCGATGGACCTCCGGGAATTGGTTGTCCAGTGATTTCAACCATTACGGGTGTAGATCATGCTGTGATTGTTACCGAACCAACAGTTTCAGGAATGCACGATTTAAAACGAACCCTTGAAGTGGTAACAAAATTTCAGTTAAAAGTGAGCGTAATTATCAACAAATCAGACTTGAATGAAAATATGGCTGACGAGATTGAAAATTATTGTAAATCTCAGAATATCACTATAATCGTTCGCTTTCCTTTCGATCGTTTAGTAGTGGATGCCATGGTAAATTGTAAAAGTATTATTGAGTGGTCACCCGAGTCAGAAATTGCTGGATTGATTAAAAACACTTACGAAAGAATTATCAATTCAAACTAAAGAAACCCTATGAGCAATGAAGAAATATTGGAATTATTAGAAGATATTCCGCATCCAGCCATTAATTTTTCTTTGGTGAAACTCGGAATTTTAACTGATATTCAAATCTTGGAAAGAAATGTAAGTGCTACCTTTGCATTTCCGTTTCCCAAAATTCCAATTGCAGATCAACTAATCAATTCGGTGGCTATTACTTTGTGTAATTTTAATATTGAATTTGATTATGTTATTCGTATGATGACTGAATCGGAAAAGAGTCAATTTCTGAAATTAGAACACGAAGCCTGGAAAGGACTTTAAAGAATAAAATTTAAAACAACTTATGATCACACACGATTATCAATTTAGAGTGGCATATCCAGACACCGACCAAATGGGAACTATGCACCATGCGAATTATGTAAAGTATTATGAACTAGCTCGCTGGGAACTTTTTCGGAGCATAGGAATTCCTTATAAATCAGTCGAAGAAGCTGGATTTATGTGTCCAGTTATTCGTATGAATTTTAAATTTATAAAAACCACCTCATACGATGAATTACTTACAATTCGAACTTCAATTAAGGCTTTTAAAGGCGTTAGAATTTGGTTTAGCTATCAACTATACAATGAACAAAACGAACTCATTAACGAAGCGGAAACTGAAATTGCTTTCGTGGGTCGCAACGATTGGAAACCCTGCGCCATGCCTGACTTTGTGCTGAAAGCCATAAAAACTCATAGTTCTATTGTTTAGAAGTATTGCTACAAATATTAAAAAGGCTGTCTTGATTTTACTCAGACAGCCTTTTTCATTGCATTTAATCAGCTTATTTCAAGCCTAATTTTTTCTTTACCAATGCAGTAATATCATTCGATTTAGGCGATTGATAAATAATACTTTGAGAACTTAAATCGAAAATGTAAGTTAAGTTTGTTTCAGCTCCAACTTCATTAATCGCTTTTTTCACTTTATCAATTACCGGAGTAATCAATTCTTGTTGCTTTTTCTGTAAATCGGTATAAGCAGTTTGTTGGAAAGTATTGATACGTTGTTCAACTTCCTGTATCTCACTCATTCTGATTTGTTTGATACCATCAGGCATAGTTTCCTGTTTTTCTTGGTATTCTTTAATTTTTGCGTTATATTCTTCACGCATTTTCATGATTTCACTCTCCCATTTTTTTCCCAATTCGTCGACGGTTTTTTCAATTCCAGCAACCTCGGGCATAACCGAAATAATTTCCTTAGAATTGATATGCCCCAATTTATCCTGAGCAAAAAGGCTTAAAGGTAATGCACAAAGCATTATTAACGCAATTTTCTTTAACATGATGATTAATTTGTTTTGTTGTATTTATTTTTAATTTATTTTTCTTAAAACGGCTGCAAATGTATATAATTATTTTGAATAGCCCAATTTTATAAGTACTTGATCACTAATATCTAATTTTGATGAAGTGAAAATGAGATTCATAGATGAACTTTTGTCGAAAACCATTCCATAATCTTTATCTTTACTTATCTCTTGAATGGCAGTGTAAACTTCATCCTGAATTGGTTTCATCAGGCTTTGTCGTTTTTTGAATAATTCTCCATCCGTGCCAAAATAAGTTCTTTTCAATTCCTGGGCTGCTTTTTCTTTGGAAATTATTTCTTCTTCCCGTTTTGTTTTCATGTCCTCCGACATAAACACCAATTCAGTTTGGTAATTTTTGTACATACTTTGCACTTCCTGCATTTTTGTATCTACTTCCGATTGCCATTTTTTTGAAACTTGATTCAATTGTTCATTGGCAGTTTCGAAAGCGGGAATATTTTTCATGATATATTCCATGTCCACCATCGCAAATTTCTGTGCTTGCGTTGCGAATATAAATCCAACGCATAAGCTGATAGTAATTATTATCTTTCTCATGTTTTTAGGGTTATTATTTTTTTATCTAAAAATTCGATGTTACATACTTTACAAATACTTTGCCAAATTAAATTAACAATTAAAGCAAGGCGTATTAATCTAATTATCAAAGTCTTATTTTAATTTTTATAATTCTTGTCCTAACACGAAGTGGAATTGGCTACCACCTTGAACACCATTTACGCCTTTGTCGAATCCATAACCCCAGTCAATTCCCATCATACCAAACATTGGTAAGAAAATACGGACACCTAGACCGGCTGCTCTTTTCAAATCGAAAGGATTATATCCTTTGATGGTGCTAAATGCATTTCCTGCTTCCAAAAATGCCAAGGCATATATAGTTGCCGATTGTTCGAGTGAAAGCGGGAAGCGAAGTTCCATGGTAAATTTATTATACAAATAACCCGCATTGGATCCAGTAGCAGGATTATATGGAGTTAATGAACCACTCTCGTAACCACGCATAGCCACATAATCAGTTCCATAACTTGTTTGAGACGACATACCATCGCCACCCATATAGAATGTTTCGAAAGGCGATTTAGCATTTTTGTTGAAATGACCCAAATAAGAGAACATCACACGTGTCATTAATACCAAGGCTTTATCGTTGCTTGTGAGCGGTGTAAACATTTTACCCGAGAAAGTCCATTTGTGATATTCTATCCATTTATATCTTTCTTGATCAGTCATTGGCTGGGTATAATCCTTGCCATTGATGGCAGAATATGGAGGTGTTACTTTCAATCCCAACGAAAACGATGAACCTCTTCGGGTATAAATTGGATTGTCGATAGAATTACGACTCAAAGTCAAATTAAGACTTAGATTATTAAAATTACCTTCGGTCATTGGGAAAATTGACCTATACCAACCGTTCAACATAAACAATTGATAAGATAATTCGCCATAGAATTGAAAGAAGT
>JBBSCW010000205.1:0-6254 GCA_038249855.1 Bacteroidales bacterium | reverse complement strand
CACACGCGACAATTATGATAAGAAATTGAACGAGTTGGAATTGAAGAATGCCAAATTGAAAGAAAATATGGAGAACTACAAACAAGGAAATCAGACCGATTGGGAAAAATTCAAAACAGACTTCAATCGCGAAATGGACGATCTTGGAAAAGCAATTTCAAATATAAATTTCAAAAAGTAGAGATTAAACTAACTAAACTGCCGAATGAAAAATACACAAATATCGCCAATAAACGCATAAGTGTAAAATGCTCGGTTTGTTAGGTTAGATTGTTACTAAGATATACAGACAAGACCCCTGCCTCCCGCAGGCAGGTTCAAGTCCCCTCTAGATAGTTATGGAGGGGGATTTTGTGACAACTTGTAGCTCATCATCAACCTTGAAACGATAGAACAATGGAAAGAAAAAATCGTATTATCAATATAAAAAGCTATGCGACCGGACAAACGATAAAGATAAGCGAAAAAACGATTGTCAAAGCGCAAAAAGCCAATGGTTTTCTGTTGGAAGCTGGTAAAATGTCGATGTTCGTTGTTCGAACCATCAAAGAAACATTTTCCTTTGAGTTCGAATTCAAAGAATTTTTACGTCAGTGTTATCTGATTGGAAATAAATCATTTCCCTTGGTTGCCATCACAGGACTTATCATGGGAATTGTACTCACAATACAATCTCGACCAACATTAGTTGATTTTGGGGCTGTCAGTCTACTCCCGAACATGGTGGCGACTTCCATCATCCGAGAAATTGGACCAGTAATTACAGCTCTGATTTGTGCTGGTAAAATTGGTTCAGGTATGGGAGCTGAATTGGCTTCGATGAAAGTATCAGAGCAAATAGATGCCATGGAAGTGTCGGCAACGAATCCAATGAAATACTTGGTTGTTACTCGCGTGTTGGCAGCCACCTTGATGTTGCCTATATTGGTTTTATTTGCTGATGCGGCTGGTTTGTTTGGCAGTTGGATGGGCGTAAATATAAAAGGGGATGTAAATATGTTGCTGTTTTTTTATCAGGCTTTTGGTTCTATCGACTTTATGGATTTCTTTCCAGCACTCATCAAATCCTTCGTTTTCGGATCAGTTATTGGGTTAGTGGGTTGTTACAAAGGTTTTAATGCAGAGCGAGGTACCGAAAGTGTAGGAAAAGCTGCAAATTCTGCAGTGGTTATTGCATCTTTAATGGTTATTATTGTCGATGTAATTGCTGTACAAATAACGGATATGCTGGCATAGTTCAAGAATTTACTATTTACTATTTACTATTTAAGAGTAAATTGAATATAAAGAATATATTGATTTTCGTTAACTTTCAGGACATAACACTCATAACTAAATGCTTGTAAATCCTAACTTTTTAACTTGTAACTACTTATGAATAACAATAAGACAGAAACTCCAAAAGAATTATTTGATTCATATAAAATGGAAACAATTATAGAAATCAACAATCTGAAGAAAGGATTCGGAAAACTGGAAGTATTGAAAGATATTACCATGAATCTTTACCAAGGTGAAAATTTAGTTGTTTTAGGCAAATCGGGTACTGGGAAGTCGGTACTTATAAAATGTATTGTTCGCTTATTGGAATCCGATAGCGGTACCATCAAGGTAGAGGGCAGCGAGGTTTCCTCTTTAAACAGAAAAGAGTTAAGGGATTTACGTAAGAAAATTGGTTTTCTATTCCAGAGCGGAGCTTTGTACGATTCTATGAGTGTCAAAGAGAATCTAGAATTTGCTTTGAGAAGAATACGGAAAGATCTAACTGAAAAAGAAATAGGGGAAAAGGTAAAAACTGTACTTGAAAATGTTGGTTTAAGTGACGTGTTGAATAAAATGCCATCGGAACTTTCGGGCGGTATGCGTAAACGAATTAGTCTTGCACGGACAATCATTGTAGATCCGTTGATTATGCTATACGATGAACCAACAACAGGCTTGGATCCAGTAACATCCAACGAAATCAGCAAGTTAATCAATCTGGTTCAGGAAAAATACAAAACTTCTTCAATTATTATTACCCACGATATTGAATGTGCTCGAACAACTGCCGACCGTATTATTATGCTGAAAGATGGCAAAGTGTATACTGAGGGCAAACTTGAGGAATTTGAAGCATCAACAGACCCAATTATAGTATCATTTTTTAAACCTTTTGAATTTATTGATTAACAAAATTTCAATTATTATGAATACAAATACAGCACAATTCAAAGTAAAATTAGGACTCTTTGTAGTTATAGGATTTATCATATTTGCTTTGGGAATATTCCTAATAGGCAGGCAAAAACATCTATTTGACCCGATATTTAAATTGACAACAACTTTTTATAATATTAGTGGCTTGCAAGTTGGTAAAAATGTCCGTTTTTCAGGTATCGATGTAGGGACGGTTGATAATATAAACATTATCAATGATTCCACTGTACGAGTGGATATGATAGTAAAAAAAAGTATTCAGCCCTTTATTAAATCAGACTGTCAGGCGACAATAGGTTCTGAAGGCATCATTGGCGACAAAATATTGATAATAACCCAAGGGAGTTCATTGGCTAAAACAGTAAAAGATGGACAATATATTAAGTCCGTGGAGCCAGTGGAAATGGAATCAATCATTAGAAGTCTAAATTCGACGGCTCAGAATGCTGAAGTAATCTCCCAACAGTTAATTGAAGTAATGGAGGAGATTAATCATGGAAACGGAACCATTGGACGACTTATTAGAGACCCGTTAATAGCAAAAGAACTTAAACAGACTATTGTAAATTTGAAAGAAAGTGGCGATGGAATTAGTAATACCATGGAAGCGGTGAACAAAAGTTTCTTGTTTAAGGGCTATTTTAAGAAGAAAGCTCAAAAAGCAAAAGATAAAAAAGAAGAAGAACAAGAAAAGACAGAATCTTCAAAATCTAAAGATAAAGTAGTACCTAAAAAATAATCTACTATCAATTTATAGACTCTATTTTTCAAGGCCTATATTTGATTATCTGTTTTAAATCTGTGATTGATATAATATAAAAGTGATATTATGTAAGTTTCTTTAATTAAAATATAGCAACTTTGTAGAACTAAAAATACTAATCATTTAAAACTCAAAAATTATGAACACAACTGAATTAAAAGGAAACTGGGAAGAACAAAAAGGTAAATTGAAACAACAATTTGCTACCTTAACTGACAACGATCTTCTATTTGCCGAGGGCAAAAAAGAAGAAATGATGGGACGTTTACAAATTAAACTTGGAAAAACGAAAGAAGAATTGCATAAAATTCTTTCAGATTTATAAGCATCCAATTTTTGCAAAACGAAGCATCATTTGTCAGTAATTGATAGATGGTGCTTTTTTTTATATCCTTAGATTGGTTATTGTGATTCAATGGTCCAACTATTAGAATCAAACCTGTGTTAAGTTCAGTCTGTCATTTTCCATCCGTCAATCCCGTTTTGAACAGGATGTACGGTAAGTAGCGTTCATCCCGTTCAAAACGGGATTGTCGCATATCAGATTCTAGCACTAAAGCAGACTTAACATAACACTAGTATTTTTCCTTGAAAAATCAAGACTGTTTTCGTTTTTTTTTAATCTATCATTAAACAAAAGCCATGAATGTAAAAGTAACCCGAAATAAACATAAATTTTCTCCTGATCCTTCCAGAGTCATCGCTCGTTTTTTATATGTAAATGATGAACGTACGGCTGATATAATCAACAATGTATTGGCATTGTCCGATGTTGAAGTAAATGCTTCTTTGATGCAGTTGCTGAGAAGTTATTCGGAGCGGCACAGGAGTATTTCCCGAATATTCGAAAAGCATTTCGCAAAATTAGCTCCGGTATTTGCTATCATGGAAATGAATGAGGAAGATCTTAGCTCATCGCAGAAAGCACTGATAGGTGCCTACTTTACGATGGAGTATTCCATTGAATCAGCTGCACTTTTTAATCCATCAATTATAGAAAATCCCGATCAATCAGAACTACAAGCCAATGAAAAAAGGGTAATTTTCAGTTTTCGAGCCACAGGCGAAGGTCATGTTTCCTCTCTCGTTTTTCATTCAGGCACACTTGATAAAAATAACAACTTCACAGTAGAACCCGTTGGTAAAATGCTAGCTGAGGCCGAGGTAATAAAACGGCATATTTACAATAAAAAATCTTTTCAGCAGAAACTGCTTGAAATGCAAGAAAGCGTCGAAATTATTCCTCCCCATTTAGAAGAGATGAAAGGAAATTTAGGTAAGGATAATACCATATCTACAGTGATCACTGGCAAGCCAGAAAAAAAGAAAAAAAAAGAGAAACCTATTTCACCTGACTTTATATTAGATAAACTCGAGGATAATTTTACCTACGGTGATTTGATGAGAAATTTGGTAAACGAAAAAAAGAATTCCATACTTACCAACGCACATATAAAAATTATAAATCAAATGATGTGGCTTGCATCATCGCATTATGAGGTTATTTTTTCAATTGATTCAGCCATCAGCGAAAGGGTTATTTTCCCTGTATCGGCCACCGAGCAAAAAGGAATTGAGGATGCCCGCTTTGTAAAATTTATCGATGATGATGGTGAAATAACCTATTATGCTACCTATACTGCCTACGATGGAATGGCTATTTTGCCAAAGTTGATTAGCACCAAGGATTTCTATACTTTCAAAATATTGCCCCTCAATGGTGAAATTGCCCAAAACAAAGGAATGGCGTTGTTTCCACGGAAAATAAAAGGTAAATATGCCATGTTGTGTAGGATAGATGGCTTGAATAATTATATAGCCTATTCGGATAGTATAAATATGTGGCAAGAGGCTAAAATTATACAAAAACCCAAGTATCCATGGGAGTTGGTTCAAGTTGGTAATTCGGGTTCTCCTATCGAAACCGAAGACGGTTGGTTGGTTATTACTCATGGAGTAGGTCCAATGAGGGAATATACCTTAAGTGCTGCATTGTTTGAATTGGATAACCCAGAGAAAGAGATTGGAAGATTAAGAACACCGTTGATATCACCCAATGAAGTAGAAAGGGAAGGTTATGTCCCGAATGTGGTTTATTCCTGCGGTTCGATAATTCATAATGATTCGCTGATTATTCCTTATGCCATGTCAGATTATGCATCTACTTACGCCACCGTTAACCTTAAGGAATTGCTGGAAGTGCTGAAGAAATCAGGAATGTAGTAGAACTAATGAAGCTGTTATATAATTTACTATTGAGTAATAGCAGATTACTTCCATTTTTTAATTGAAAATTCCACCGACGAAGTGTATCAGTTAATTATCAGATAGTTGGGTCTATTCAGAGGACAGAGATATGCATCAGGCGTATCTCTGTTTTTGTATTTACTAATTTGTAATAAGTGGGTGCAATAAATTTGTTTTTATTAAAATATAGCTTATTTATGTCTCAGACCGTACATCGGTCAGAGACGGAGTAGCCGTACAACCGCTTAATATAAACTAAATTGGTAATCAGCTTATATCAAGTGTTAATTTATATTGTTACATATTTGACAATCATCCATATATTTAGAAGAAAAAACATTTCTAATTTGGAAAATATTTCTCTAACGCAAAGATGATAAGTGGCAAAACTGCAAAGCTTTATTGAATTGATAATTTTTCGTAGCGACTTTGTGTCTTAGCAGCTTTGCGTTCAAAATAGGTCAAAAACAATCATATTTTTCTACAAACATGTTCAAAGCAGAGAACCAGTTAAACTAATTTCAAGCAACCACTTATCTGTAATATCTGTAAGTTATTTAGAGTATTGTGTAACATATTTTACTGTCTAATAGCCGAACTTTGTAAAGAAATAATGAAGATAGCAGTGAAGATATAGGTGAATGAGATTCTCTTAAAAATGAGATTGAAATAATTAGGGAAAATAAAAAAATACATCATTTTGCCCTTAAAAAAGACTGATCATGACTAAGGAGAAAGAATTACTAAATTACTTAAAGGTTGCAAGTTACAATTGTATAAGCAAAAAATCACCTATTACGAAAGTAGAGCTAAGTCGTCGAATACTAAATGAAGGCAACTGTGATTGTAGCGAAGAATTAAAAACAAATGTTCGAATTTATAAAAAAAAGGCTATTAAAAACATTAGACATTATATAAGTTGGGATATTTAATACTATTGCTTAGTTTTATTGATTTTGCTTTTGACCCCCAAACCCCCAAATGGGGGCTTTAAGACCAAAATTTTTATTTTTAAAATATGCAAATATCACTCTTTCTCCCCCAT
>JBBSCW010000204.1:0-6306 GCA_038249855.1 Bacteroidales bacterium | reverse complement strand
TTTTACAAAAATTAAAAAACAAAATACTTAGGTTGTATTTACAGATTATTAATTTAGTTGATATCATATTCAGAATTAAAATAGATGAATATAAATGCAGTCCCCTTTTGAATTGTAAATTGTAAATGCTCAAATAGTAAATTCTTCAATAACATATATACTAATGAAACGTTTAAAAGTCCTATTTGTTTTAACAATATGCATACAATTTGCATATTCTAATTTACTTTACGATCTAGTAGATGGAAAGTACAAACCAAATAAATTCATCATCCCTGTTTCAATGAATGACGGAGAGTATTTCACCCAGAAAGTGAATAATAATTCAATTGTAAAATACAGTTATAAAAACGGGAACACAATTGATACTATATTCAGTGTCAATCAAATAAAAGATTGTCCGATAAAAAAAATAACTGGTTACACTTTCAGCCCGAACGAAACAAAAATATTAGTTTATACCAACGAAAAATATCGGTATCGTAGAACATTTAAAGCTAATTATTATGTGTACGATGTAAAACGCAAAGAATTGAAACCACTCTCGGATGAGCAACAGGAAGTACCCTTGTTTTCGCCCGATAGCAGGTATATTGCTTTTGCCCGCAATAACAATTTGTACATGAAAAAACTTGATTTCGACACCGAAATTACCATTACCAAAGATGGTGAAGCAGGTAAAATTATCAACGGAACGCCGGATTGGGTTTATGAAGAGGAATTTCAAGCTACACGTCATTTTGTTTGGAGTCCGGATAGCAAATTATTGGCTTTTACCAAGTTTGACGAAACTGAAATCCCTGAGTTTTCGTTTCAATTTTTTGTGAAACAAGGCACAGGCAAAGGCACAGGCGAGGGAAAAGAAGAAGGTGGAGTCACAGGCACAGGCGAAGAGTTGGAATTATATCCATCACTTTTCAGTTATAAATATCCAAAAGCTGGATCGAAGAATTCCAAAGTCAGCGTCTGTGTTTACGATGATTTTAACAAAACCACTCGTTTTATGCAACTACCTGATGCTAATCAGGATTTTTACGTTCCGTGTATTCGCTGGACAAATTCTGTAGATCAATTGGCTATATTCAAGCTGAACCGAAATCAGAACAGATTGGATATGTTATTTGCCAACCCAAGAACTACGATTTGTAAATTAATTCTCCGTCAAGATGATAAATATTATGTTGATTATGATAATATTGATTTTATACATTTCACTACCGACAATCAATACTTCTTTGGCGTGAGCGAGCAAGATGGCTACCGACATATTTATCAATACCGAATTAATGGAACTATGCTAAAACAAATAACCAAGGGAAAATGGGATATCACCAACTTCTATGGTTACGATGAAACCAATAAAACCATTTATTACCAATCGGCAGAGCTTTCAGCAACTCAAAGAGATATTTACAAAATAGATGCAAAAGACAAAAAACTTTGTTTGACCGATGGAAAAGGCATTCACCTTGGCTATTTCAACAGTAATTTCAGTTATTTAATTGACGATGCTTCAAGTGTTGTTAATCCAAACACAATTACACTGAGAAACAACCTTGGTAAATCTTTGAGGGTGTTGGAAAATAACCAGACTCTAAAAGCCGATTTTGCTAAACTTCAGCTTCCCAACAAAGAGTTTTTCAGTTTTACTACTTCCGAAAATATCAAACTCAATGGTTGGATGGTCAAACCCGTAGATTTTAATGCAAACACCAAATATCCGGTGCTGCAAGTACAATATAGTGGACCAGACTCACAAGAGGCTCTTGACAAATGGAATGTTGGTTGGGAGTATTATCTAAGTACCAAAGGTTATATTGTAGTTTGCGTTGATGGGCGTGGAACAGGTGGTCGCGGAGTAGAATTTCGCAAATGCACTTATCAGCAACTGGGAATATTCGAAACCAAAGATCAAATAGAGTCAGCAAAATACCTAGGTAATTTGAACTTCGTAGATAAAAATAGAATTGGAATTTGGGGTTGGAGTTATGGGGGCTCTATGGTATTATGGTCAATGAGTTCCAGTGAAAATATATTTAAGGCCGGAATCGCTGTTGCACCAGTTACCGATTGGAAACTATACAACACAGCCTACACAGAGCGTTTCATGCGTCGTCCACAAGAAAATTTTGCTGGATACGACAAAACATCAGCAATTAGTATGGCCGACAAGTTGAATGGTAAATTACTTATTGTACACGGCACTGCCGACGATAATGTGCACATTCAGAACACAATGTTGTATATTGATAAATTAGTTGCTGCCGATAAGCAATTCGAGATGCAATTGTACACCGATAAGAATCACAGTATTTTGGGCAAGCAAACCCGCCGACATTTATATACAAGAATGAGTGAATTTTTATTTAGCAATTTGTAAGAACAGTTATTTTGTTTTAATAAAATAACTATCTTTACACGCTTTTATAACCGTTTTGTTAGATACATGACTTTTTGACAATTGAATTCAAATTTAAACTATCAATAAACTTACAAAATTAAAATTAATCACATGAACAAACAACAGTCAAAAAATCAAACACTGCCCATCATCATGATGTTCGCATTGTTTGCAATGATTTCATTTGTAACCGGTCTTTCAAATCCGTTAGGGGTTATTGTGAAAAACCAAGACGGTGTCCAGATATGGATGTCACAATTAGGAAATTTTGCGAATTTCTTCGCTTATCTTTTTATGGGTCTTCCAGCAGGAATTATTTTGAAACGTAAAGGTTATAAATTCACTGCCCTTTCTGCAATCGGAGTTGGTCTTTTAGGTGTAGGAATTCAATTGTTATCAGCCATGATGCCTTATGCCAAGGGTGATGATTTTGTTCCTGTATTTTTAGTTTATCTTTCTGGTGCATTTATTTCTGGTTTCTCAATGTGTATGTTGAATACAGTTGTAAACCCAATGTTGAACACACTTGGAGGTGGAGGTAACAAGGGTAATCAATTGATTCAGTTTGGTGGTTCATTAAATTCAATGGCAGCAACTATAGTTCCAATTCTTGGTGGATATTTAATTGCAGATGCAGCAAAATCTACATTAAGAGATGCAGTGCCAGCATTATTAATTGCTATGGGTATTTTTGCAATAGCCTTCGTGGTTCTTGCTATGGTTAGAATACCAGAACCACACATGGAAAAGAAAATAGTTGGTTTACAAGCAAAAGATAAACGCAGTGCAATGTCTTTCAGACATTTTGTAATGGGAACTATTGCTATTTTTCTATATGTTGGGATTGAGGTTGGAATTCCGAATTTCATCAATTTATTTCTTACTGCCGGACAATCTGTTATAGATGGTGCAAGCGGAGCTGGGATTGGTGCAGGTGCTGCCGGAACAGTTGTTGGTACCTATTGGTTCTTAATGCTTATCGGTCGTTTATTAGGCGGTGCTTTAGGAGCAAAATTTTCGGCAAAATCACAGTTGTTATTTGTAAGTTCATTAGCAATAATTTTAATTATAGCTGGTATTCTCATCCCAACTTCTGTATCAGTGAGTATGCCAGTTTTCAGGGCTGATATCAGTTTTGGATTCCAAGTTGTTCCACTTTCAGTTTTATTCTTTGTGCTTTGTGGACTTTGTACTTCCATTATGTGGGGTGGAATTTTCAATCTTGCCGTTGAAGGAATTGGAAAATATACTGCTATGGGATCTGGTATTTTTATGGTAATGGTTGTTGGTGGTGGTGTTTTACCTATCATTCAAGGAGCTGTTGCCGATCTTACAGTTAGTTATATAGCATCTTACTGGGTAATAGTAGCAGCATTAGCATATTTGTTATATTACGCATTATTTGGATCTAAAAATGTAAATACAGATATTCCTGTAGAATAAAGTCTTATTTTATTTTAAAAAATATTGATTGCATTAATTAGTTGTTTAATTAGTTGATGCAATCTTTTTAAAAACAAGTATATTATTATGGAAAAACCTTATGTAATTGGAATGGATATGGGCGGAACCAATACCGTTTTTGGTATTGTGGACAGCCGTGGAGCCGTAATTTCGAAAAGTGCGATTAAAACAGGCACACACCCTGATGTAAATCAATATATTCAAGATTTATACGAAGCGATGATGAAGCTGATTGACGACGCAGGTGGAGTTGATAAAATTAAAGGTATTGGCGTAGGTGCACCTAATGGAAATTATTATACTGGCAATATTGAATTTGCACCTAATTTACCATGGAAAGGTGTAATTGAATTTGCCAAACTAATGACTGAAAAATTCGGAATTCCAACAGCACTTACCAACGATGCCAATGCGGCTGCTTTTGGCGAAATGACCTATGGAGCTGCTCGCGGCATGAAAAACTTCATCATGATTACACTCGGAACAGGAGTTGGTAGTGGAATCATTATTGATGGGAAAGTGCTTTACGGACACGATGGTTTTGCTGGAGAATTGGGACATACAACAGCCATTCGTGAAAACGGAAGACTTTGTGGATGTGGAAAACACGGTTGCTTGGAAACTTACTGTTCTGCAACAGGCGTTGCTCGTTCAGCTCGCGAAATACTTGCGTCTTCTACCAAAGACAGTATTTTACGCTCAATTCCGGTAGACGATATCACATCAAAAGATGTTTTCGATGCTGCCATGCAAGAAGATGAGATAGCAAAAGAGATTTTTGAATTTACAGGTAAAATTTTAGGACAGAGTTTGGCCGATTTTGTTGCATTCAGTGCTCCAGAAGCTATTGTATTATTCGGTGGACTTTCAAAAGCTGGCGATTTAATTATGAATCCAATCCGTGAAAGCATGGAAGCTAATTTACTTCCTTTGTGGAAAGGGAAAATTAAACTATTATTCTCCGACCTAAAAGAAGCTGATGCTGCCGTTTTGGGTGCAAGTGCTTTGGCTTGGGAATTATAAAAAGATTTCTATAAATATATTACTATAAAAGGCTGACTCGAATTTTACTGAGTCAGCCTTTTGTTGTGTGAATTATGTTCTGTTCCAATCCAACAATCCCGTATGGGCGGGATGTGTGGGGTGTAGCATTCATCAAAACTCAGCAATAAACTGAGCAGCCAATTGTGCAGCTTTTCCCTTGCCATATAAATCGACACTAAAATCAGACTGTCGGCTTGTTAGTGTTTGAAATGCTTGTTTAAGTTTTTCCTGATTGCTTCCCACTAAAATATTGTAACCATTTTCTATAAGTTCCACCCATTCAGTTTCTTCGCGCAATGTGATACAATGCTTGCCAAAGAAAAAAGCTTCCTTTTGAACACCGCCACTATCGGTAATTACCAAGTTACAATTTTTCAACAACATAATCATATCAAAATAACCAACTGGATCGATAATTATAAATTCAGGTTGTAAATTCTGATTGGCGAGCACCTGTCTTGTGCGTGGGTGCATCGGAACAACTACTGGAATTTGTTTGTGAATTTCATTTAAGCCCTGAATGATACTTCTAAGATTTTCAGGAGAATCGGTATTTTCTTGTCGATGAATGGTAGCAAGAACAAAACTTTTGAGCTTATTTTTCTGTATAACTTGTGATTTTGAATAAGCTTTTTCGGCATAATAAATGGCTGCATCTTGCATCACATCGCCATTTTTGAAAATCTGAATTGGTAAATTATCAAAACCTTCATTTCGGAGATTTTGGACAGCGGTTTGCGTTGGACAAAAAAGAACGTTTGAAATTCTATCGGTCAAGATGCGGTTAATTTCCTCGGGCATAAGCATATTGAACGACCGCAGACCGGCTTCGACATGAATAACGGGAATATGCAGTTTGGATGCCGCCAAAGCTCCAGCCAAGGTAGAGTTGGTATCGCCATAGACCATCAGTGCATCAGGTCGGTCGGCAAGCAAAATCTTCTCAATCGCTTCCAACATTCTTCCAGTCATAGCTCCATGAGATAACCCATGAATATCAAGTTGGTAGGCTGGTTTCGGAATCTCCATTTCCTCGAAAAACACTTCCGACATATTGGCGTCGAAATGTTGTCCGGTATGTATAATTTTTTCCTCGATGTCCAACAGTTGGAATTGGCGACTCAATGTGGCAGCTTTAACAAATTGTGGACGAGCGCCTACTATGGTAGTAATTTTTTTCATTCAATTATTAGTTCTAAGTACCTGAAATAAATCAGTTTGTATTTTATAAGTAATGTGATGTATTATCCCAATCAATCCCGTAGGGATGATATGATTATAGAAAAATAATTCAAAATCAAAATATCAATCCCGAAGGGATGACATGATTATAGAAGATGACATGATTATAGAAAATAACATAAATATAATTGTGATAAAACAAATTATTAATTTGA
>JBBSCW010000203.1:0-6325 GCA_038249855.1 Bacteroidales bacterium | reverse complement strand
GCGCACCCGGATTTGCCTGATCAACTACTGTTCCACCAATAGTTACAGCAGCTGAAAGTGTCTTATTCAAATTTATATCCACATTCGAACGAAAATTCACTCTGCGATACGAACCGTTTACACTAAATTCTGACATATCACTGGTATTTTTATATAAACTACTGTTGCTTTGTTGGTTCAACATAACGTAGTATTTTACAGCACTGTTTCCACCTGTAAAATTCAGGTTGTAGTTGGACATGGGAGCATTTTTCCGCAACACTTCATTGTACCAATTCACATTTGGGTGAAAATAAGGGTCTGAACCATCCTGATACTTATCCAAATCTGTTTGTATATATTTTACAGCTTTTCCATCATTCAGAGAAGCCTCATTATACAAACGTGCATAATCATAGGAACCCAATAATTTAGGTAATGATGATGCACTTTGCAAACCATGCTGTGTGCTGAAAACTACTTTCAATTTAGCACTCTCACCTCGTTTAGTTGTTACCAACAAAACGCCATTTGCTCCACGCGCACCATAAATAGCTGTTGCCGAAGCATCTTTCAGTAAAGAAACCGATTCAACTTCCTCATCTGTTAAATCGTCATAATTTCCCTGAACGCCATCAATTAACACCAACATTTGTCGGCCACCTACACCAAAAGTATTGATCCCTCTGCCGTAAATTGACATGTTTTCGTTTCCCGGTTCTGTACTTCCTGTAACCACAGTCAATCCGGGAAGTTTACCTTGAAGACGTGTTGTAAAGTTGGGTGTAAATTGTCCCTGAATATCAGTTCCTTTCACTGTAGAAATAGCTCCGCTGACCATCCATAATGGCTGTACTCCATAAGCAATAGTGACATCTTGCTTTTGTATCACCGAGTCGGTTGATAATTTTTGAGCGTTTATAGTTGTATTAAAGCATAAACTGACAACTGCTATCAAAACTATACTTAGCTTTAATTTATATCTCATAAGTTTCATATTTTTCGATTATAATTTGTTAATGCTTAATAACCAGGGTTTTGAACTAAATAGCCTTTTAATACTTCGCTGCGTAAAAACGGATGCAAGTACATTTTTGGATAGAAAGTACGATTTTCTATTTTTATAATTTCGTAGCTGTACATAGTGGGTGAAGTTGAAGGTGTACCAATAAATTTGAATCCAAAGAAATCACCTTGCATTACGCCATCTTGTTCTGCTATTTTCCAACGACGGATATCCCAGAAGCGATGATCTTCGAAATACAATTCAACAGCACGTTCGTTTTGAACTCTAACACGGAATTGCTCTTTGGTAAGTCCACTTGGCAAATCTGGCTGACCAGAACGTGCTCTTATTGTGTTTACGGCTATGTAAGCTTCTGCAGGAGGTGTCGAATTAAATTCATTCAATGCTTCGGCATAATTCAGATAAAATTCACCCAATCTAAACAGAATGTCATTTGGCATGGCTTTTTCGTTTGGACCTGTTCCCATTGACATACTTTGTGGTATAAATTTCATAACCCACATACCTGTATAAGCCGGATTGGACTTTACCGCTTGTGCACCACCTTCATCAGCTCGCACCGGATTTATTTGGTCGTTCCATTTTGTACCTACCGAAGCTACCGATTGCATATAACGGCGGTCGATGGATGCAAACGCTGCCATAGCATCAGTACCAGTATTTTCCCAAACCATTGTAGTTCCATCTTGTTTTTCGTATTTTTTTACAAAGTTTACAGTCATCTGGTTACCTATATTCCAGCCTCTACTATCAAAACCAGCGGGGATCATCAATTGCCAAGGACCGATTTGGAAAACGGTCATCTCACCGTACATTTTATTAGCAAGTATCACTTCAGCATTATCATTTTTTTCAAAAACAAAGCGGTAATTCGCATCAACTCCTTTATCGGCTATTAAGCTTACTCCATTTCCTGTAGCCCAGTCAAGTACATCTTTAGCGGCGTCTGCAGCAGCTTTCCATCGGTTATTGTCAACATCACCATAGCAAATCAAGTTATTATTTGCAGGATCATCCATCGAAATATAGGGGGTAACAGCATTGAACAATGGACTGGCAGCATAAAGCAATAATCTTGATTTCAAGGCCATAGCCGCACCTTTGGTAACACGTCCTCTCATTGAACTTGGATATGTGTTTGGTAAAAAACCAATTGCCTCATTGCAATCATTTTTAATACTTTCTACGGTTACACTCACTGAACTTCTTGGAATAGCAAAATTATCACTTACTTCCAATTTGCTATCTATAATGGGGATTCCACCATAACGCTTAAACATTTCAAATTTATTCAATGCACGTACAAAAAGAGCTTCTCCTTTTATTTGATTAATGTAATCAGGTGCTAAACCCGGAACCGTACTTACACGTGTCATTAAGATATTAGCTTGCCGAATAGCTACAAACCGAGCACTGAATCGTCTGTCTTCCTTCGTTGTAATATTTTCAGCAGTAATATCACCCGCATTAAAAGCTTGCTGATCAACCCAGGTTTGTCCGGACTCTGCCTCATCACAAGCTGCTGCCGAAGGGGCCATCAGAGATCCGCCAATAATTGTTGGAGCAGCCTGACGACGTGGTAAAATTGAGTGAATACCATAGCGATACATAGCAGCCACGGCTGTTTCAACCTGAGTTTTTGAAGAAAAAATAGTGTCGGCTGTTACATCTACTCCCGGCGCTTTGTCTAAAAAGTCGCCCATCATTCCTTCGCAAGACGATAGCGAAAGAACAAGTACAAATGATACAATTATATAAATTATTTTTTTCATATTCCTGATTTATTAGAATTTAACGTTAAAGCCAAAGTTAATTGTTCGTGTCAACGGATAGGGATCCAGATTAGTTATTGAAGCTGCAGCCGATTCAGGATCTACACCTGGCAACATTTTATCCCACGTGATCAAATTACTTCCATTAGCATAAAAACGTAATGAGGTTATTTTAATCTTACTCAATACTTTTCTAGGAATAGTATAACCAATTTCAGCATTTTTCAAGCGCACGTAACTGGCGTCTTGAGTCCATAGTGTAGAATTATTATAGTTTGTTTGGCTATTCACATATCCAGTATTGAAATGCGGAAACTGAATTGGCAAACCTTGATTATAACGCTCTTCGCTCCAACTATTTACCATATAATCCATGGCTGTACGATTTTCAAGAAATGGCTGTGTATAACTTCTTGAGTAAGCAATAGACACATTAGTTGCACCTTGAAACAAAACGGAGAAATCGAATCCTCTATAATCAGCACCTAACGACAATCCGAAAATTTTCTCCGGGAAGTTAGAATATCCAATTGGCACTTCATCATCGCCACTTATTTTGCCATCACCATTAATGTCCACGTATTTTACATCTCCCGGTTGTATTTTATTAGAAGAATAAGTATAAAAAGGACGTTTTGCATCGTTTACTTCTTCCCAAGTATTGAAAAATCCATCAGCAACTAAGCCAAAATTCTGCCCGAAAGTCTGACCTGTACGGTTTTGATAACTATAAGCTCTTGGTGATTCATCCATATACTCAATAACGTTACGGGCATAAGTATAATTAGCTTTTACCCAATAATTGAATTTGCCAATTTTATTATTTAAGGATATCTCAGCTTCAAACCCTTTATTGTTCATTTTACCAAGATTATAGGCAGGCAAATTTGCACCTGAAGTAATCGGAGCAGTATTTCTGTTGGCCAGAATGTTACTACGGTCTTCGTTGAAATACTCAACAGTTGCTTTAAATTTATCTTTCCAAAATGCTAAATCGACACCAACATTGGTTTTGCGTGCTTTTTCCCAAATCAAATCGGTATTTCCTATTTTACCTTCCAATCCAGCCTGATATCCGGTTTGATTAGAACCGTATTCACCAAACTGATAAAAATTTGCAGTATACGTATAGGAAGCTTGGCGATATAAAAACCGATCTCCACCAATTTTATCGTTACCAACTTCACCAAACGACCCTCTGGCTTTCATAAATGTAAGTACATTATTTTTTGGGAAAAAGGGTTCGTCAGAAACTACCCAACCCAATGAAAATGCAGGGAAAAATCCAAATCGTTTTCCAGGAGCAAAGTTTTCAGTTCCATTATACCCTAAATTTACTTCGGCTAAATAACGGTTTTTGTAATCGTAAGTAGCACGACCCACTATACCCTGATAGCCATTAGGAACACTAAATGCTAAATCTGGATCATATCGTTTACTCTGATTGTATAGAACCATGCCTGTTACCGAGTGATTGCCAAAAGTCCGTTTGTAATCAAGTCCAAATTCTACATATTCTTTTCTGTTTTTATCAAACCTCTCAGAAAATGCAAATTGTTTTTCATCCGATAATGGAATAAAGGCAGGAGTTTGGTCAGCCAATCGAATAGCTCTGTACTTTACTGGTTCTTTTCTGTAAACTATATTTTGTGAGTTGTAATTATTATACGAAACAGTTGCATGGGTTGACAATCCCTTGGTTATAAAACTCATATCATAATTAAACCGAACTGAACTGTTCAGGTAATTTCTGTAATTTTTTTGCAAGCCTGTACCAGCATTAAACAACACCCCCAGCGGACTTGAAGTATTAGGTTTATCCAATCGAAGTAATTTGCCATCGGTTAACAAAGGCGTCCACACCGGGTTTCCGGCATAAACAGCTTCAAAAACTGATCGTACATCAACATTGGTACCTGAACGTTCTTCAATTTGTGAGGATAAGTTAACACTGGCTGTAAGTCGCTTAGTAATATTGAAGTCAAAATTGGAACGAATATTATACCGATCATATTTCAAATTTGCATCGTAATCTGGAACCAAATCGGTATGATTTATTAAACCTTCCTGATTAAAATACCCTACTGAAACAAAGTATTTCACTTTGTCAGTACCGCCATTAATATTGAAGTTGTGTTGATTTTGACCTGATGTTTTATCAAACATATAAGTATACCAATCTACATCCGGATAAAAAATAGGATCATCATGTAGACGGTAACGTTCAATTTCGTAGTCAGAAAATACTGGCGTATTTGTTCCGGAAATATAACCATCGTAGCGTTTTGCTAAATTAAAACTAGTTGCATAATCGTAACCATTCATACTTTTACGCATATCAGTAAAACGAGAAGAAGCATGTTGATACGAATAACTCACCTGTGGTTTCCCTTCGGCACCTCTGCGGGTAGTAATAATCATAACACCATTGGCACCACGCACACCATAAACAGCTGTTGCAGAAGCATCTTTCAAGATGGAAACTGATTCAATTTCGTTGGGGTCAATATTGTTATAATTGTCAGTTTCAATACCGTCAACCATAATCAGTGGATCTTGCCCACCACCAAATGTTCCAACACCACGAATACGTAAGGTTGAGCCATCTTCGCCTGGTTGTCCACTTCGTTGTACTGACAAAAGCCCAGGCATACGGCCTACCAGCGCATTACTGATATTGGCCTGAGGCGATTGTAATAATTGAGTCTTATCGACAACAGAAACGGCACCGGTAACTGAAACTTTTTTCTGTGTGCCATAACCTACCACTACCACTTCTTCCAGCTTTTTTGTATCCTCGTTGAGGATTATATTAAAATCGCTTGTATTGTTTACATTAATTTCTTTTGATTCGTAACCAATGTAAGTAACAACAAGAACAGGAGCTGTGCCTTTTGGTGAAAGGGTGAATTTTCCATTAATATTAGTAATTGTCCCATTTGTTGTCCCTTTTTCGAGAATACTTACACCAGGCAGCGGACCCGAAACATCGGAAACACTTCCGTTTATTGATCCCATTTTACTTGTTTGTGCAAGTACCTGCCCTGTACAGAATAAAAACAATACTATAAACAAAGTAATTGTATTTATTTTAATAATACGAAATCTTTGCCAGTGCAATTTTGTTCTTTTTGTGAATAAATTCATATAATTAATTTTATTAAATTTTCGTATGGTCACTTTAAATTTTTTCAAATACAAAGATGTTTTAAACAAGGCTGATAGCATATATAGCTATCAGCCTGTGCAATTATGCGTATAAATAATGATTTTATTCTGACAACAAAACCTTTGCAGCTTGATTGTTGATTTGAACTATGACAACTCCTGTTGCTTTAAGCGTGACAAATTCATTATCTGAGCTACAAACACCTTTTGCTAGAAACTGACCTAATGTGTTTACAACTTTATAGGCTGCTTTGTTGGATGATTTAATAACTAATCCACCTTTTTTAGCATAAACACCTAGCTCGGAAGCTTGCACTGTTTTTACAGCCGAAGGAGTTATGTTTAAAGTTGTAGTTTCGGGAGTAAACGAAACACCTCT
>JBBSCW010000202.1:0-6370 GCA_038249855.1 Bacteroidales bacterium | reverse complement strand
GGGAGAAAGAGTGATATTTGCATATTCTAAAAATAAAAATTTTGGTCTTAAAGCCCCCATTTGGGGGTTTGGGGGTCAAAAGCAAAATCAATAAAACTAAGCAATAGTATTAAATATCCCAACTTATATAATGTCTAATGATGTTACGCTTTTTTTCGTAAATGACACAAATGAAACTCACACCCGAAATTATTCGACAAAAACTTTCTCAGCCACTTCCCGGCTTAGTTTCGCATTTGAAGTTAGCACCTAAAACTCGTGTAAAAGAAATAACTGAATACTGTGAAAAGATCATAAATGCAAGGAAAAGCGCGGTGATGATACTACTCTTTCACGAGGGTAGTGATTTAAAAGTAATCATAATTCGTCGTAGCTTTTATGTTGGTATTCATGCAGGTCAAATTGCATTTCCAGGTGGCAGGTACGAAGAAGAAGATGGCAATGTAGAAAACACGGCGAAACGAGAAATTGCAGAAGAAATTGGAATTACAGCTGATAAAATAGAAGTTTTAGGCAGATTATCTGACATTTATGTACCACCCAGCAATTTTCTTATCAGTATCTTTGTAGGCTATTTAGATCAAAGACCTGTTTATAAAATTGATGAAAGAGAAGTAGCAGAGGTTATTGAAATAGATTTTAATGACTTTTATAAAGAAAACATTATCCATGAAAAAGAATTTGTAGTACCTTCGGATCATAGTTCAACAATAGCCCTTTATTACCAAGTTGGAAATATCGAACTTTGGGGTGCAAGTGCGATGGTTATGACTGAATTTCTGGATGTGGTTGGGGAAGGGAAGAAAGGCTGAGGCTAAGGCTAAGGCAAAAAAGAGAAGGGGAAAGATGGCAATATTCCAATTAGTTAATATCTCACGGTGCAAAGACTAAATACTAAACAAGGGTCTTGCGGTTTTCAACCGCAATTTCATAAATTACTAAATTTTTTAAATTTCAAATTGAGTACGGCGATGGTACATTCCGATATGTCCGAACATCTCTACTTTTCGGGATTTTTCAAATTACAAATAGACTTCAAATTACAAACTGTTAAATACTGCGTCTTATTCCCCCTTTTGGGGGTTAGGGGGCTACTAAATAATCACTCCCCATGGCCGAAAAAATACGTATAAATAAATTTATTAGCGATAGCGGTGTTTGTTCTCGTCGTGAGGCAGATAAGTACGTCGAATCCGGTCATGTGATGATCAATGGGCGACGTGCAAAAATTGGCGATATGGTTTCGGCAGTTCACGACAAAGTAATGCTGAACGGGAATATCGTTGTAGCAAAAGATGCTGAAAGTCAGATTCTAATGGCATTCAACAAACCTATAGGCGTAATCAGCACCACCGAGATTGGAGTGAAAGATTCAATCATTGATTATATCGGCTTTCACGAACGTATTTTTCCTATTGGTCGACTCGACAAAGATTCGCAAGGCTTGATTTTCATGACCAATAACGGAGATATCGTGAATAAAATTCTACGAGCTGGCAATCATCACGAAAAGGAATATGTAGTAACCGTAGACAAACCCATTACTGATGATTTCATTACGAAAATGGGAAGTGGTGTTCCTATTTTAGGTGAAATTACCAAAAAATGTAAGGTGGTAAAAGAATCTACCTTCACGTTTAGAATTATACTTGTGCAAGGACTTAATCGTCAGATTCGACGTATGTGTGAGTATTTCACTTACCAAGTACAAAAGCTAGAACGCGTTCGCATTATGAATATCAGCCTGAAAGGCTTACCAATTGGAGAATGGAGAATGATAGAAGGCAGTGAATTGGATGAAATTAATATAGCAATATCGGAACCTGCAGAAAGCAAAGAGAATCAAGAATCAAGAGTCAAGAGTCAAGAAACAAGAACAAAGAACAAAGAACCAAGAATCAAGAGACAAGAATCAAGAGACAAGAAACAAGAGGTAAGGACATCCGATAATACAGTGTTTAAAAGCACCACATCAACATCTAACGCGAAAAAAACAGATCGCTCAGCTGTTACCAATCCAAAATCTCGTGAATTGCGCAACAAACAATCGGGTTCAAAACCACAGAAAAGCACGGGCGGAAAACCACGCAGTGGCAACTTCAATAGAGGGAAAAAATAAATTCAATGTAATCAGATTTCTGGTATTACTTTACAAAACATTATTACTAAATTCTAATCATTTAGGCTTAAACTTCCTCCATTCAATTGAACTTTTCACACTATTTATTAGCTATAACAGATCTTTTTGTACCATTTAATATAATAAAAGTATTATAATACTTTTATACTAATAAAACCCTTATCTTTGTCTTGTTATTCACTATAAAAATTATAACAATATGAACACAAACACAGAGCACGTAATAGATGCGACCTTATTGCCGCCACAAATTAGACATGCGACAATCTTTGCACAATACAATGCACTGAGTCAAGGGAATAGTTTTATACTTGAAAATAATCATGATCCTATGCCTTTGTATCATCAGTTTGTTAATAAGTTTGGCGAAACTTTTGGATGGGATTATCTTGAAAGAGGACCCGAATGGTTTAGAATCAGG
Source organism: Bacteroidales bacterium (assembly GCA_038249855.1). Taxonomy (GTDB): domain Bacteria; phylum Bacteroidota; class Bacteroidia; order Bacteroidales; family Paludibacteraceae; genus Paludibacter. The sequence goes on along the minus strand of JBBSCW010000202.1, from coordinate 3,809 downwards.
ATTACCAAAGGCGGCTGCAGCATTCAAGATGAAACATTGGGGGAAATTGCCGTAAATGATATAAACAAGGCACTTATCTTTAAAAAATACGGATTAAATTTTTGTTGCGGTGGTGGTAAAACGATTAAAGAAGCTTGTGCCGAAAAGGGAGTTGATGCGGCTATGGTAGAGGCTGAATTAAAACAAGCAGACAACTCTAATAACGACAATCAGTTAGCATACGATGAATGGAGTCTGGATTTTCTAGTTGATTATATAGTTAATAGGCATCATACTTTTATTCGCAAGAGATTACCGGATTTAAAGTATTATGCTGAGAAAGTATCTAGAAAACATGGACATGAACATCCTGAATTGGAGAATATCTATAAACTTGTTTTAAAAGTAGATGAAGAGTTATTAGCACATTTAGAAAAAGAAGAAAATGGACTATTTATTTACATAAAAGATATGGTTTTAGCCAGTAAAAACCCTGACATCAAATTGGATTCTCTAAAGGGTAAAATTTCAAATCCAATGAATATATTAGTTGAAAGTCAGGAGAAAGTTCATGAACAAGTCAGTGAGTATTTTGAAGAAATTAAGAAATTGAGTTCCGAATACACGCTGCCAGCTGATGCGTGTGGTAGCTATAATCTTTATTACAGATTGCTTAAAGAATTTGAAGACGACTTGATACTACACGTTCATTTAGAAAACAATACATTGTTTCCAAAAGCGTTAACATTAGAAGCAGAATTAAAGAAAACAAATTAGCGTTTTGTTAAGTAGAATTTGTCAGTTTTAATCCGACAAACCGCTTTGAGCGGTTGTTAGGCGAGTAGCGTTCAACCACTTAAAGCGGTTCGACGCATTTCATATTTTAGCGACAAAGCATGATTAACACAACATTAGAAACAGATACAATAATTAAAATGCTCAGTTTAAGTTGTAAAGCATCAATCAAGGCGGTAGTATATCTGGGTTCTAAGTCGGACTCGGAAAGAAGAGTAAGCATTCAGGAAATCGCAAAACACATCAATGAGAATGAACATACAGTAGGAAAGATTCTTCAAAAACTAGTGAAGCAAGATGTGATAAAGAGTTCAAAAGGTCCCAAAGGTGGATTTTTCATTACAACCGAACAAAAGCAACAACCCATTATCAAGATAATCGAAGCCATAGATGGTGTAGATGTTTTCAATCATTGTGGATTGGGATTAAGTAAGTGTTCTGAAACCCATCCTTGCCCCATCCATGATGATTTTAAGAAGGTCAGGGAATCATTCAGGGAAATGTGTGAACGTATTGAAATCAGGGCATTATACGAAAACGTAAATAATGGACTTGCACATTTGGTGGGATAGGATATGATTTTTTACAATGCTTCTTCAAAATATTGTAGAGCATTAAAATACGATTAAATACTCAAATTACGATTGCCAAACAAATGTAAGTTTGATTTTATTATACGCATAATCTCCTAAGGTTGTTTCTGAGAAGCAACCTTAGGAGATTTTTATATTTAAAGAAAACAATACCGATTGCACAAACAATCTAATCCTATATCGACTTCACCTGCCCTCAGGCAAGTTCATCTCATTTGTTCTGTTGATATTATCTTCCTCTAATGAGACCCAGTATAATTGCGATTATTGCAATCACAAGCAACACATGAATTAGATACCCAGCATTAAAAGCAAAGAAACCTGCTATCCAAAAAATTATAAGGATTACAGCGATTACATACAATATTCTTCCCATATTTTCAAAATTTTAAATGATTAATTATACTGCTTATCCCTTTTAGACAAGTTGTATCTTTTTTAAATTTTGGTTTAACCACAGACAGTGTAGGTGTTAAAAACTGTTTTAAATAATCTGTAGAAAGTCGAATTAAACAAAAATTATAAGGGTAGACTTTTGGAGAATTTGTTTACTACTAAGGGGTTTATTATAAAAAGAAGGGGTTTTTTATATGCGTAGCCCCTTAGTAGCATCACGACAACAACACAATTGCCCTTATTCCCTTATTATATAAAAATCGATTAAATCAAAGCTTTATAAACCAACGGTCAGCGTAGCTAAACTTTGTGACTTGGTGTTAACTTATATGATTTCAATCAAGAATTTTTCGAAATTATTCTTACTTGACCGAAAGGGATAAGCAGTTTAATTATAATAGAATTTGTCCTAGCTATCTCTATTTTTCATTACAAAACTAAATAGAAAGGTAATAAAAGAAATAATAGCAAATATGTGTACATACATACTTTGGCTGAAAATGGCAAAAAGAATTAGCCAAAGAAATGCCAAAAGAATTGCAACTAAGAAAGAAATTTTTGATATCATTTTTCAATTATTTTGTAATTTTCCGCCATAAACTGGCACTTCTTGTAACAAATTATATAATCTAGAATTTGGATATGACTCTTAACCAGTTATTTAGTTGTTTTATCATCCGATTCTTCCTTCGATTTAAGTTGTTGCAGAAAATTTGCAACAGATGCTTCAAAGTTTTCAATTTCTTCATTGAACTGCTGTTTGAAAGATTTCCAATCTTCTGCACCTAAGTCTTTGTATTCACCCAATCGCTTGGCAAGTAACTTTTTGCTATGTTCTAATATGTCAATATTATCCTGATAAATTATCCCAATCTCTTTCGATGTGTTTGTAATTTTATCCTTCAATTCCAGTATTTTTATTTCTGTCTGGCTAATTTTTTCGGACGCATCTTCTTTGAAAGCTTTTACTTTAAGGTCAAATGCATCCTCGAAATCATGTTTAGCTGCCGATACATTATTTTTAGCTGCTTTCAACTTACTCTTACCTTCTTTAATCTTCTTAGCAGGCGTATCTTTATTATCTCCCCTAAATCCAGTTACAGTGATATGTTTGGATTCCGAACTAATACTTTTGTTGATATTTCTTTGCATATCAGTGTTTTTTAATATATTTTTTACTCTTTGATTCTCTTTTGCTCTTCGGTGCTTTGTATTTGTGATGATCTAGTTCGTACACGACAATAGTTCGGTCGCTGCCATAATGGCGTTTGTCGTGTTTCTTATTCCAGCCGTAATGTTTTCCGTTGTCATATCGACGTGTAACTGTACAAGAAGAGAAGCTCAACAGTATGCCCGAGAGGAACATTATTAACACTATAAATTTTAGTTTTTTCATGATTTTTTGATTCATACAAATTTGATATTATTCAGACAATTAGACATTACATTCTGCCAATTTTATGTTACATATATCACTGAAAAATCCGCTGCAATTTTTTTTGCACCGGATTTTATATACATAATTAAGTAAATACCTTCACTTCTGCTGTTCTACAACATATCTTAGTTAGGTGCTACAATGTCAATAACTACGGTTCTGTTATAAAAACGTTCCTCGGGAAGTTTATTCTCGAAAGGAGCAGTAACGCTGTCCATGCCAAAAGCAAGTACTTCAAATTCAACAGCTTTTTTACCTGCATCATACACGGCTTTCTCTAAAATTGCATGTGCATCGCGTGCACGACCCTGTGATAAGTTCATATTATAAGCTTCGCTGCCAATAATATCGGTCTGGCCATGAATAATAACCGTTGAGTTATCTTTAATTTGCGGAGCTACCACTTCTGTCAGAAATTTCTCATAGGCTGCAACAGCTTTGGGCTCGTCGAAATCGAACAAGATGCTATAACGTTGAGCGGTTTCTACTGGAGCAATATTTCTTACAAGTTTCAGCGAACTTTCTTTACTAATAACAAGTCCTTCTTTGGTTTCACCTGTCATAAGTACTTTGTATTTTCCTTCTGGGCGATTGCCCAAAATTACATT
>JBBSCW010000201.1:0-6455 GCA_038249855.1 Bacteroidales bacterium | reverse complement strand
TGAAACTTAAATCGGAGAAATTAACTAGAATCACTAAAGACTTTGGTTTTCCAATCACTGGAAATGCTTTTTGTAAAGTTGGTGATACTTTGTTTGATGAAATCCTAGCTTGTCTATTCTGAACTGCTATTTTCTGATAAGTAGAATCATTAGGTATTTCTCTAAGTTTCTTTATGTCATTCTTGCTTCTGTTTTCAATATTTTCAGCCTGAATCCCTGCACTTACTAACTTTCCATCGGCATCGGTTTTGGCATAAGAATACTTTCCTTCATAGTCAGAAACTACCAAATAACCATCTAAAGTAGTTTTATAACTAAAATGCTCATCACCATGAATTCTGATAGTCAGCTCAGAACCATCAGGTTGAATTACTTTTACTGGATAAGGAGTTGCAGGTACCGCAAAAGCAGCAGGTTGTATTACCAAACTGAAAACCAATAAGAATATATATTTAATTACTTTTTTCATTTTATAGTTGTTAGCTATTCACAAGTACAGATGTGAGTTGTTGTATATTAATGTTTTAATGAGCTTATTTGTTCAAAAATGAGTTTTATTTCTTTTACTTAGCTATAAAAGAAGAACTAATCAATTTCGAGGTTAAGATTTTTTCGCATTTTCTCTAATTCCGGATTAACCTCCGACATTATTTTATATTTTTCTTCAGGTGACAAAGTACGTTGAATTTCATTCTCTTCGGCCACTTTAATAGTCATTCTAATCTGAGAATTATTCAATTGGTTAATAATAAATGTGTTAATATCCGATTGAATCTTTTTTAGCTCGTTGGATTGCATCACATTATTAACAACAATCTCAAACTCAGTTTCAGAAATCCTTTTGGGAAAATTACTGTTTTGAAAACCAATTTTTTTAATCTCATCTTGTATAGTTTCGCCAAAATCATTCCATGCATTTAATAAATCCTCATCTGTAAAAGACTTATTTTCAATAATTTTAGATGCAACGGCTTGTTCGTATGCAGGAGTATCGGGCGAAGATACGGAATTGTTTCTCGAAATAGAAATACTTACCGGACGTTGAAAATTATTTGGTGTTTGCGGTTTAGGCTTTTCAGAATTGCTTTCAATGTTCTCAACCACTGCTACCGGTGTTGAAGTAATTATTTGATTATTAGCTGCACTACTTGAACTAACTGCTTGTTCTTGAATAGGTTTTACAATTTCAGTTTTTTGAACTGTGATTTTTTTAACTGTTTGATTATCATTCTCGATTAGAATATCATTTTTTTTTTGAATGTTGATCTGACATAATTTTATGAGTGCCAATTCTACCAACAGTCGTTTATTTTTGCTTATTCTATAATTCAAATCACAATCGTTACTTATTTTTAGTGCCTGATACAAAAATTCATCATTACAATGTTGAGCCTGAAGCTTATATCTATTACCAATATCTGCTCCTACTTCAAGCAATTGCAAGGTTGATTCATCTTTACTGACCAATACATCCCTCAGATGCATACTCAATCCAGTAATAAAATGATGAGCATCGAAACCTTTATTCAACACATCGTTCAGTGTAAGTAGCGAATTACTGACATCGCCAATTAAAAAGGATTCAACTAACTTAAAATAGTATTCGTAATCCAATACATTCAGGTTTTCGATAACTCCCTGATATGTAATGTTATTTCCACAGAAACTGACCAACTGATCAAAAATAGACAACGCATCACGCATTCCACCGTCACTCTTCTGAGCAATTACATTCAGACCATTTACATCTACAGTAACATTTTCGCTTTGAGCCACATACTGTAAATGTGAAACGGTATCTGCAACGGTTATTCTATTGAAATCGTAAATCTGACAGCGTGAAAGTATAGTTGGAATAATTTTATGTTTCTCGGTAGTGGCCAAAATAAAAATAGCATGTGAAGGTGGTTCCTCTAGGGTCTTAAGGAAAGCATTGAAAGCTCCCGATGACAACATATGAACCTCATCTACAATATATACGCTGTATTTTCCAATTTGTGGTGGTATGCGTACTTGCTCTATGAGCGAACGAATATCATCGACACTATTATTGGATGCAGCATCTAATTCATGGATATTAAAAGATCTTTGTTCGTTGAAAGAAACGCAAGATTCACATTCATTGCATGCTTCGCTTTCGTCAGTAAGTTGTTGGCAGTTAATAGTTTTTGCAAATATTCGGGCACAAGTAGTTTTCCCTACCCCACGAGGACCGCAAAACAGATAGGCATGTGCCAGATGATTTATCTTGATTGCATTCTTCAAAGTTGTTGTAAGTGACGACTGACCAACTACTGAATTGAAAGTGGAAGGACGATATTTTCGAGCTGAAACAATAAAATTATCCATGAAATGAAATAGTTTTTCTTATGATGCAAATATAAACAAAATTGAACAAAGAATTCGACTGCTAAAAAAGTTTTCTAAAAAAAATCTTGTTCATAAAAAATGTATACCTTTGTAAGCTATTTTAAAATAACGATATATAATTAAATTATTTAATTACGATAGCGTGATTTTAGATTATAAAGATGAGTTAAAACATTATAATTGAATAGTCTATGAAAATGTTGGCAAAGTGGATAAAATGGTTACGACCCATAATACTTAATAAATACCTGATTACTTTTATTGGTTTTCTGGTGTTTATCACTTTTTTTGAGCAACATAGTTTAATAAACCGTTGGGAAACTTATCAGAAAATTAAACAGCTAGAAAAAGAACACGCGTACTATAAAGACGAAATCAAAAAGAACAAAACTGAGTACGAAAGATTGAAAAACGATAAAGAATACATCGAAAAATTCGCCCGCGAACATTATAATATGAAATTGGATGACGAAGATATTTTTATCATCAAATAAAAAAATATGAATAAAAAACACTTCTCTTTATTCAGCACCATTGGGCTGAGTTCAATTATATTGGGAGCCATAACTCAGATTATTGATTTAGCACCTGCTATTTACATTTTTTCTTTCGGAGCATTGGTTATTATTGTTACTCAACTCTTTGTGGCTCTAGATAAACAGACTGATAATTATAAACAAAGATTAGCCAGAATATCCTTCATATCCAGCTTGTTTCTCGGTCTGGCATCATATTTCATGTATATGCATTCCAATTCATGGGTTGTGGCTGTATTAATTTATGCCTTGATTACCTTGTATTTAAGTTTCCGTAATAAATAAAACGGAAAAACGCAACTTACATTTGTGCAAATTGCGTTTTCGAAGGAAGTATGCTAATCTTACATCTTATTTTTTGCTGGCATATCGCTTATTCAAAAGCTCAGTAATTTCGGCTGTAATGTCGTAACCTTTCCCTGTGTTAGCGTAAAGGATATTATCTTTAGCAGTATTACTAAAAATATATTCGTATTTACCATCCTTATTGTAAGTTTCCAAAAACGATTCGATAGTATCTCTCAATTGTTCGCTCATTTTCTGTTGAACTTGCATTAATTGCTGGCTCAATTGACCATCCAATTGCTGAAGATCCTGTTGGCGTTTCAACAATCGTGCTTGTTCTTGTTCAGCTCTATCGCGACTTAGAAAAGCATTAGCCTCTAGTTTACGCTGAAATTCTCCCATTTCTGTTTGAAGTTGACGAGCTTTGGTATTTATATTATATCTGGATTCTTCTTGTTTGCTAATTAATGATTCATTTGCTTCCTTGGCAAAATTATAATTCAACAGTAAAGAATCGACATTGATATAAGCAATCGGCAATATACCATTACATATTGAATCGTGAACCGAAACTGAATGTCCAGACGAACCTTTGGACGGGTCGCTAAATACTTTTACAAACAAAACAATTACTGCTATTGCTAAAATGCCGTTTAAAATGAGCGATAAATTCTTCATATTCTCTTTTTGTAATGAATTAAAATTTATTAGTAATTTCCTTTAATAAATCGTTGTTGTTCAATGGTTTTATATTTTTTTGTGCTTCTCTGTCCTGTGTTGTTGCACAAGCTACACCTTTATCTTTAAGTCCTTGATTTCCACCAATATGTATATTAGGAAAAGTACCATCCTTGATAAAGAATATTCTAAATCCAAGAATTAGAACTCCTATAATTAACAAAATGGCTGATACAATAAATGCTTGCAACATAAAGTTGATTTTTAAAATTCTAAATGAGATGCAAAGATAATTTTTTTACGACATTTATATTGATGAATAAGCTAAAATTTAGGAAATTGAATGTTTGACATCTAATTTTAACGGTTATTAAGAAGGTGCGAATAAATTGTTGCTAAACTTACTATCGATTTGATTATTATCTACCATGACTTATTTTATGTGGAAGATATATTTATAGTATTGAACAAACAATATAATTTAACTGTTTCATTATTTTAACCAATAATATTAAATCTATCCAAATTATAGTACTGAAAATGGAAAATATACTGAGTACCAAGGAAAAGTCGGTTCAAATCAATATTAATTCGATGTATTATGGCTCCATTGCCGAAATCGGTGGTGGACAAGAGACAGCGCGACATTTGTTTCAAGCAGGTGGAGCATCCAATACGGTGGCAAAATCCGTTTCGGCTTACGACAAACTGTTCAGTGATTATTTTTACAATCAAGGTACGCCATCGCGATACGTTGCTGAAGATAGATTGAACAAAATGATTGATTATGAGTATAATGAATTGATTAATATTTTGGATAAAAAAAATAGTCAGAAGTTTTTTGCCTTTGCCAATACCGTAGAAATACTGAATTTCTCAAAAACAAATCATGGAAATGGATGGCTTGGAATAGCCGTTGAAGGAAATTACCGCTATCAACCCAACAAAATGTACATTCATGTAAAATTTCATGAGAATGATACATTATTGCAACAATATACACTTGGTTCTTTAGGTATTAATATGATACATGCAAGTTTATTTAGTTGGGACGATCCACGTAAAGTTTTGCTGTCGTTGCTCGATAATTTGGATGTCAATCGGGTGGAAGTGGATTATATTTATGTGGAAGGTCCTGATTATGAGTGGGTGGACAACCGATTGCTCAACCTTATGTTGGTAAGTCATAAAATGACACCTGCCATCATGTTCGACCAATCAGGCAAAGTGAAGCAGCCCAGCGACATGCTCTACCACAAGAATATATTGTTGATGCGCGGAAACTTCAGACCCATTGATAATTTAGGGATAGAATTTATTGAAGATAGTTTAGCCATTTTTAAACGGGATGAGCATTATAAGCCCGATAATACTTTTGCCTTCTGTGAAATCTCTATCAATGATTTAATGAACGATGAAATAATTGACGAAAAAGATTTTCTTCATCGCGTCGATTTACTCAATATGATGGGTCAATGTGTTATGATTTCTCTATTTAGCCGCTATTTTGAGTTAGTTAATTATTTCAGGCAGTTTAATATGATTAAACTTCGGATGGTAATGGGGCTTCCCACTTTCGATAAAATTCTTAATATAGAGAATTATACCGATTTGCCAGGAGGTCTTTTGGAAGCTACTGGAGCACTATTTCAGCACAATGTAAAAGTATATTTATATCCACATATCGATTTGAAAACAGGAGAATTAGTTATTCCATGCAATGATTATTTTAAAGAAGAAAAAATAGAATTGCTTTGGAAATACTTGATTATCAATCGAAATATAATTATCTTAGATAGTATCTCATCGGATAATTTAAAAATCAAATCTAAATATATTACTAAACTTATCATTGAAGGAGATGATAATTTCAAACTCTATGTTCCTGAAAAGGTTTTTAACCACATAAAGACACATAAACTATTTGGGTATAATAGCAAGAAAAAAGAAATTGGGAAATAAGGTTTAATTCGAGAAAGCCCCAACAACTACAAATTGCGGGGGCTTTTTACATTAACTAAACAACACAGTCTTTTTTATTCAGGCAAAACAAACACTGAATTTGAGACTTTCTTACCATCCGCCAAACCTACAAACAAATACACAAACCGGATATCTTCCTTTGTAACATTAGGAAGGTTCATCGACAAGCTAACTGATACTCCACTCCCACGTTCCTGCTGCGATGCAAACAGATTACCATTTGTAGTTCCAACCAACACTTGAATCAAGTCAGTAATATTTACACCAGGAAAATCAAGATTAGTATCGGCTATAAGCTCTAATACTCCTGCATTTAAACTTACACTAGTGGGTGTCAAGATTGCAAGTGAACCCTTTGAAACTTGGAGCAAACTATAATCAATCACAGGCTCCATACCCGAATTGTCAATGGCAGCTGGCAGATTCAGTTTCATAAAAAGGTTGTAAACACTCAATCTCTCAGGACGAATAGGAAATCCCCGCTCTAAAAAGCCTCCGAATACTTTGGCAGCATCCGAAATAAGTTTAAAACCTGCCCTGTGGGCTTGCTGTGCCTCCGACTTTACATCCTTACGATTGAATGCTTTAGCACTAATCACATTT
>JBBSCW010000200.1:0-6457 GCA_038249855.1 Bacteroidales bacterium | reverse complement strand
TTGGTCATAAAAATATTCACAAACAAACAATAAAGTAACATAAAAGTATGTGAATCAAAGCATAGAAATAATTATGCTATTGGATTTATAGTAACTTTGTCGAAAATTTAACAACAATAAAATGAAACGTTGGATCATATTATTATCACTTGTTTTGGTAGGAATTTTCGGTTTGAATGCACAGTTACTTTGGAAAATAAGTGGTAAAGGACTGAAAAAACCATCCTATATTTTAGGTACTCATTATCTTGTTCCTTTGGTTTATATCGATAGTATCAAGCAAGTTTACAAATCATTCAATGAGTGTGATTTAGTGCTTGGAGACGTAGTTGCCAACGCAATTGAAGCCAAGACTTATCTCGAAAAAACATCTTTACTACCTTTCAATGAAAGTTTATATACTTACATTCCATTAGACAAACAGCAAAAAGTAGATGAGGAATTAAAATCAGTACTGAAAATTGGATTGAAAGAATTATCGAGAATGCAGCCCGAATTGATTCTCCGACTTTTCAAAACAGAGTTGTTTAAGCAAATAACAAGAGTTGAAGATGATGCGCAAAGTGATTCATACTTTCAAATTGCCGCTAATGCTAAAGACATTAGAGTAATAGCTTTTAGCACTTTAGGAGAACAAATAAATGAAAATTCTCATGTTGACATTCAGCAACAGACCAATAATTTAGTGGCTGCCTTACTCGAAAAGAACAAAATGAGTGAGAGATTACTTCAATTTAATCAACTGTACCGACATGGAAAAATTGACAATTTACAATTCATCGATGCCAACTTCATAGCTGCTGAGCGTAAATTAGATACACAGTTTGATTTAAAAACTGATAATATTTTCAACTCAATCAATCAAGTAATCCCCAAAAATAGCTGTTTTATTACTGTAGATGTGTTTAGGTTATCGGGTGAAAAGAGTTTACTCAAACAATTAACTAACGCAGGGTATAAGGTAAAAGCAGTGGAATAAGAATAATTGAAAAGTTTGAAATTTGGAATCTGGAATTTGAACGAATTTTGCGTTAAGTGTTTAGCGTTTAGTATTTTCGTTCTGAATATTATCAAAATACTTGAAAGTTTCAGATTAGAACAACAGTGTTCGTATACAAAAAGAGCATCTATTACTTGCTATGCAAGTCTTAAATGCTCTTAAAATAGTAAATTGTAAATCTACAAATTGTAAATTCGTCTAAACATTCTGGTCAATTAGACTAATTTTCTGCTCTACCAATTTACATTCTTCTTTCAAAGTTTCAATTTTACGCTCCATTTCTTTGATCATTCCGCCACCTTTTTTAGAGGTTGAGGTAAAGAAACCAATGTTATTTTCGTAGGTTGAAATTTCAGATTTTAAATGTTCGTAAGCTCGAACTAATTTTTCTCTTTCGCGGAATAATTTATTTTCACCCTTAGTGGACATGTCTTTCAAGTTGTTTTTGAAAGAATCCAGACGGCGTTGCGATGCATCGATATTCAATTTATCGAATTGTTTATCCACCTCGGCACGAAACTCTTTATAAATCTTATCCTTATCTTTGAATGGCACGTGTCCAATTTGAGCCCATTCATCCATCATTTCACGAAGTTTGGCTAGGGTTTCACTTGAATTTTTACCTTGTTCCAACAATTGGATTCTCTCAATCAGATTTTTCTTTTTGGCTAAATTTTCATTTTCAGCTGTTTTCTGACCAGCATTTTCTTTGTTTTTAAGTTCAAAGAAAAAGTCGCAAGCAGCAATAAATCGTTTCCAAAGTTCGTCTGAAACTCTTTTTGGTACAGGGCCAATAGTTTTCCACTCTTTTTGCAATTGTATCAACTTATCGGAAGTCTCTTTCCATTCCTTGCTATCTTTAAGCAATTCGGCCTGTTCGCACAAAGATTTTTTCTTGTCCAAATTCTGGTTCAGAACGCCTTTGGATTCTTTGTAGAATGCAGCTTTTGCAGCAAAAAACGAATCACATGATTTCCGGTATCTATCGAAAAGTTTTTGATTTACTTTGCGCGGAGCAAAACCTAAAGTACGCCATTCATCCTGCCATTTCAGAATAGTCTGAGTCGCATCGTCCCAAGTTTTATAAGTATTTAAACCACTGAAATCGAATGCCTCAATCTTTTCACAAAGTGCTTCTTTGGCAACTTGATTTTCATCTTCAAGTTTGCGGATGGTATCGAAATATGATTGATGTTTTTTGTTGATAATGCTCGATGCTTCTTTGAACCGTGCCCAGATTTGTTCTCTTAAATCACGGCTTACTGGTCCCATTTCGTGCCATTCTTCGTGAAGCTTTTGTAACTTTTGAAAAGCAATAATTACATCTTCTTCGCTATCTAGTCTTTCGGATGCTTCACAAAGTTGCGTTTTGGACTCAAGATTTTTTTTGAAATCGTATTCGCGAAGTTCGTTATTAATTTTTATCAAATCCCAGAAGGTTTCCTGATTCAAGTTATATTGTTTCCAAATATCGGTGGAGGATTGTGAAGGAACTTGTCCGATTGATTTCCATTTTTGTTGGAGATTTCTAAACTCGTTGATATGTGTAGAAACATCATCGCTACTTTCAGCCAACACTTTCATTTGCATTAGAATATGCTGTTTTTGCAACAGATTTTGTTCCTTTTCTTTATCAAGTGAGGCTGTATGAGCTGCTTTCTTTCCTCTATATTCATTCAACAATGTTTTCAGCACCTCTTCTAATTCGTCCTTATCGGGTTTGAAATCTGTTTGCACACCACCAGCATCGATAAAGTTCTTTTTCGCTTCTTCTATTTCGGCTTTTGAGCGTTTATAGAAAGATTGTTTAATAATTTCGACTTCTTCTTTAATCGATTCTACATCATCTTCGAGTATTGTTTTCAAAGACTCAATTAATTCTGCCTTGGTCGACAAACTAAAATTCGGCAATTTATGTTCTTCCACTTTTGGAGGTTCAGATGTTGTAATATCTTTGGTCGATTCGGGCTCGGGTGTGACTGTTTCGACTTTTTCGGGTATAATTTCTTCCGATACGGTATTACTTTCAGCGCTAACTGTTTCGATTGGACTGTTAGCTACAACTTCAGAGTCCTTGTTAAATTCAAGTGGGTTCATTTTCAGCAGTTTATGAAGATTATTGCTCAAAAAATTTAATTTTCGAGTACATTTTATAGTTTACACAGACAAAAATAGGATTTTTTTTTTAATTATTTTAATTTATTAGGATAAAATCCGCTAAAACAAGAAAAAACAATTAGCAAATCAATTATATTTAACAAACTAGTATTTTTATCAAAAGAATATTCAAAGTAATTTGCATAATAGAACGTTGTATTTGCCTTGTCAATTATTTAAGGAATAAAACTTTATTTTACAGGAACAAACTTCTCAATACTCAACAATCTACCAGTTTTGTAATCAACCCAAACTTTTGAAGCGATTTCGGTAAGCAATTCATCAGTATAAGGGACAATAATACCAAACTGAGGCATTGCAAATTGATTTGTATAAAGTTCCTGCGAGCCATTGCCAATAGTAATTTTTGTAATTGCTGGCAAAACGGTGTTTAAACTCGGACTTGACTTTTTATTATTAGTGACTGCATTAGAATCATTTATTTTTTCAGGTTGAATTGTCAAATAATACGGATTACCTGTTAAATCATCTATCGGCACAAATCCTTTTAGTGCTGATATTCTGAACAAAACGCTATTTGTAGCAGCTGTTTCAGGAACAAATCGTACTTGATGCTTTTCAACTTCAGTTTTAGTTTTTCCAATGAATAATTCGGTTAATTCGGTTTCCAACTGATCCAACTTTTCGGTCATTGTTAGTAGCGAAGTTCCATCGGCAGGCAAATGTTCCAAATCGCCAGTTAAGATACTCATTCTACTTTCTCGAATTCTATATATTTGTTTTGCAGCTCCTTCCGCCAACTTAGCAGTCGATCCTGCCATCAGATATTCTTCGCCTAATGGCAACAACGAATTGGTTTCAGCTTTCTCTTGCTTTGGTATCAACGAAAATAATTCAGGTTTTTCGACATTAGTTGATGGAACGTTAATTCCACATAATAAACCATCGGAATTAACTGTTAAGTGTGAAAGTAAAGACTTTTTACCTGGTGTTACAGCATAAGTTCGGTTGAAGTCTGGAACTGGATTAGTTTTCACAGAAATTTTCAATAATTTGAATGTTGTTCTGTTTTCTATAATTATGTTTTTTGTAGCCAAATAGCGATCCGAATAAGGATAAAAAAGCCCAGGCTTTTGTGTCGTTTTTTCAAGTTCTAATTCAACAATAAGTTCAGTTTTAGGCAACGAATATGCAATAGTGCTTTGTGCAGCGACTGATAGCACAAGACTGATAAAAAATGAAATTACAATTGTCTTCTTCATGATCTTTATTTTTTAGCTTTTGTAGTTGTTTTCGGTTTCTTAGTTGCTGTGGTTTTTTTAGCTGCTGTGGTTTTATTCGTTGCAGTAGTTTTTTTAGTTGCAGTCGTTTTCTTACCAAAACCTTTTTTCTTAGTACCAGCATCTGGTTGTGCAGCCATCAATTCTTTACAGGTATCAAAGGTTAATGTGACTGGATCAGTTCCTTTCGGAATTTTATAATTTATCTTATCGCAAGTAAAATAAGGGCCGAACCTACCATTTAGCACTTGTATTTCTGAGTTATCTCCTAAAGTAGCGATAAGTCTGTTTTTTTCTTCTTCACGTTTATTTTCGATGATTTCGATGGCACGATTGGCAGTAATCGTCATTGGATCATCCGTTTTGGACAAGGAATAGAATGACCCGTCGTGACGAATATATGGACCAAAACGACCTATGGCAACCGTTATCACTTTTTCTTCGAATTCCCCTGCTTGTCTTGGAAGTTTAAAAAGCTCCAAAGCCTCTTCTAAGGTAATACTTTCGATGGATTGTTCGCGTAATAAAGAAGCAAATGTAGGCTTTTCTTCCTCTTCTGAAGTTCCGATTTGAGCCAATGGTCCGAATTTGCCAATTTTTACTGAGAGCTGTCGACCGCTCGCTGGATCAACTCCGAGAATCCGCTCGCCAACCTGACGTTCAGAGTTTTTCATAGTATTCTCCACTACAGGATGAAACTCTTTGTAAAATTTATCAATGGCTTCTGTCCAAACAATTTTACCATCAGCGATATTGTCGAATTCCTTTTCAACATCGGCAGTAAAATTATAACTTAAAATATCTGGGAAATATTCTGTTAGAAAATCAGTTACCACAATACCTATATCTGTAGGGAATAGTTTTGATTTTTCAGCACCAGTATTTTCAATTTTATTTTGCTCAGTTATTTTATCCTTTTTAAGTGTCAATAAGTCGAAATTGCGTTTCTCGGCCTGTCTATCTCCTTTTTCAACATATAAACGATTCTGAATAGTAGAGATGGTTGGTGCATAAGTCGAAGGTCTACCAATTCCAAGTTCTTCCAATTTACGAACCAAACTAGCCTCACTATATCTTGGAGGTTTTTGTGTAAAACGCTGTTGAGCAGCCATTTCTATAATGCTCAAGTCTTCACCTTCCTTCATTGCCGGAAGTAACGATTCATTTTCGGTCTCTACTTCATCATCGGTTGATTCTAAATACACTTTCAAAAATCCATCAAAAACAATTACTTCGCCCGAAGCAACAAACATGTATTTACTGCCTGAAATATTGATATTAATTGAAGTTTTTTCGAGCTCAGCATCTGCCATTTGTGAAGCGATGGTACGTTTCCAAATCAATTCGTACAAGCGTTTTTCCTGTGCAGTACCCTCTGTACTGTGGGCATTCATATAACTTGGTCGTATGGCCTCGTGAGCCTCTTGAGCACCTCTGGTTTTAGTGTTAAACTGACGTGTATGTACATATTTTTCGCCAGCCATAGAGATAATTTCGGACTTAGAACTGCCAATCGCCAATTGTGAAAGGTTAACCGAATCAGTTCGCATATAGGTAATTTTCCCTGATTCATAGAGTTTTTGTGCCACTATCATCGTCTGCGTAACCGAGAAACCTAATTTTCGAGCTGCTTCTTGTTGAAGTGTCGATGTTGTAAAAGGGGGTGCTGGTGATTTTTTGAGTGGCTTTTTAACAATACTTTCTACGGCAAAAGTACTCTTACGACAATGTTCAAGAAAATCCTTCGCTTGGGCTTTAGTAGAAAATCGGTTTTGAAGTTCTGATTTTAATTCTACCGCCTTACCCTGACTGTCTCTTGTGTTAAAAATAGCCGAAACTTTAAAAGAACTCTCAGGATTAAACTGATTTACTTCTCTTTCACGCTCTACAACTAACCTTACAGCTACCGACTGCACCCGACCTGCCGAAAGAGATGGACGCACTTTTCTCCATAAAACTGGCGATAATTCAAAACCTACAATCCGATCAAGAACTCGACGGGCTTGTTGAGCATCTACCAAATTAATATCAATGGAACGTGGAGTTTCTATCGCATGAA
>JBBSCW010000199.1:0-6503 GCA_038249855.1 Bacteroidales bacterium | reverse complement strand
TGTTACACTCGGCAAGGAGGAGTTTAGTAACAGCCAGAATTCTCATATCCAGAAATGGAGCGCCTATGTATCGGGCAGCGCCAACCGGCAGGATTACCTGGCTTGCGCACTGGATTGGGTGAGCAAAGGTAGTATCAGCGATTATATGAGCCGGCACCGGTTCGACACAAACATTGCAGAATTAAAAACTTATTTTAACACCGTAATTGATTGGGTTTCGGGTGTGTTTAAAGATGTGGAGAGCGAGATGCGCGGTTTGGAATGGGGGCAATTGTACGAAAGGTATCACAAAACAGCCTATGATCCGGCTAAAGTGTCGGCCGAAGTGCGAAAGCTTTATGGCGACCCGTATGTAAAAAACCGTAAGGGAATTTTCGAGTATATACTGGGTGGTTCGGTGGATACTAAATTGCTGGATGTGCGGGTTTTTGACGAGGCAATCAAGAAATCAGTTTACACTACTCAGACTACTGAGGCTGTGATAAATGCAGTATCGAATTGTCCGCTATGTGCCCTGGGCCACGATGCCAATAAGGGAAAAATATGGAAGCTGGCCGAGATGGATGCCGACCATGTTGCAGCCTGGAGCAAGGGCGGCACTACAGAACTTAAAAACTGCCAGATGTTGTGTAAGACGCATAACAGGGCGAAGGGGAACAGGTAATGGACTTTCGCCGAACGCATCATATGACGCGCCCAAACAAAGAAATTCAGTAAGATAAACAAAAGGCTGCTTATGAAACGACTTCTACTTATTTTGACAATCATTCTTCCACTGTTAACAGTAGGACAGAATTGGTCACCGAACGGAGCAACCTGGCATTACGGCTTCTCAGTTTGGATTGACGCAGGTTATTATAAAATTGAATATGTTGGTGACACTACAATAACATCTATTCAATGTAAAAAACTTCGCAAGACACTCTATCACGAAAATCTTGCTTTCCAAACTTTTGACACCACAGTAACCGGGACAGAATATACTTACGCAGACACAGACAAAGTTTACATTTTCAAACACAATAAGTTTTACACTCTTTACGATTTTTCTGCACATGTCGGTAACACTTGGATAGTTCCCGAAACAAAACGCTACAACGGTTGCGACACAGTTGGCACAATTCGCGTTGACAGCATCGGGAAAATGACCATCAACAATCAAAATTTGCGTTACATCTGCGTAAGTTTAGCAGACAACTCACAAAAATGGGGATGGAGTGCAAAAATTGTGGAGATAATTGGACCTATAAAATCTTTTGTCTCTTATCCTTACGACTATTTGTTTCCGCAAAAGTTTGACTACTGCGGAATGGTATTAGACGAATTAAATGAAGGTGGAAATTTTCGGTGCTATACAGACAACACTACATTTGCTTATTCTTCTGACATCGCACTAAGTTGCAATTTCATTACTTCGGTAAATTCCATTGAAAAAAAATCAAATCAAATAAAAATATCACCTAATCCTTCAAGAGGTTCATTCACGGTAGACATAGCCAAAGAATTAAATGTACGTGAAATCCGATTGACAGATTTACTCGGAAATATTATTCTGCGGCAACAGTCAAACAATCAGACGAAAATCACAATAGACAATTTACAAAGCGGGACATACATCCTGACAGTAATTGACATATATAACCGGGCGACAAACAGAAAAATAATAAGCTGCCCATAATTAAACGGTATGTCCAATCATTAAAAAAAATCATTCGTTAATGAATTTTATGCTATGAAAAGAAGCTTTATATTCCTGGTTTTATTTGGTATGTCATGTTCAGTTATACATGCCCAAATTATCGAATTTCAGGATACTGTATTTAAAAACAAACTAATTGATCTGGGATTTGATAAAAACGCTGACAAGGAAATAGATAAAAATGAAGGACTTAATATTATTTATTTGAATTTATATCAATCGGATATTTTAAATACTAAAATTAGAAGTATAAAAGAAATTGTGAATTTTATAAATCTCGAGACTATAAATTGCAGTGGTAATGAAATAGACTCTCTTGATATTTCCAATAATGTAAAATTAGAAAGTGTAATTTGTTCAGATAACCAAATATCTTATATAAAAATCAACAGGGGCAACATTATAAATAATTTGGATATAAGAAATAACAAGGTTGATAGCTTAATAATTCCCAAAATGGACAGTCTATACATTTTGGATGCATCTGGAAACAGTATTAATTCTTTACCATTAGACTCTATGCCTGTTTTAAACTATCTTTATTTATATTCAAATACATTCAAAAACAAATCAATCAATCTAAGCAAAAACAAAAGTTTAAAATATGTTTCTATTGCAAATACCAATATTGATAAAATCGATATTTCAGAGACAAATATTATCCAATTATATTGTCAGTACAACAACTTAAAAGAGTTGTCAATATCAAATACTAATTTAATTGAAGTGTTGGACTGTGCTGGCAATAACCTGACACATATTAATATTGCCACGTCACCAAATTTAAATGAGTTTAACGTGACATTTAATAATTTAGATAGCTTAGATTTGAGTGAGAATACTAATTTGCAATCTGTAAATTGTGACTACAATAAATTAGTCAGTTTGAAATTACCAAATAGTTACCTGGGCCATATAAATTGTTCAAACAACTTACTGGAAACTTTAAACTTAAATGAAACAAGAGTATTTTATATCTTTTGTGGTAACAATAAAATAAAGTCATTAAATACATCAGGCAACCCTGAATTAGGGAGTTTAGAATGTGAAAATAATGGAATGACTTCACTCATATTGAACAATGCCAAGCTAAAATATCTAACATGTTCAGGTAATAATTTTGCAGAACTTGATTTAACGCATGTAAGCAGCCTGGTAAGTGCTATAATTTATAATGTTCCTTTTTTAAAAAGAATATGTGTTTGGAATATACCATATTCACCTGCATATTTTAATTTAGATAGGTCTGATATTGAAATTGAAAAATGTATAAATTCAATTAATGAAATATCTAATTCAGAGGATTGGATTGTATACCCTAATCCAACAGAGGAAAGTATTAGCATTAAATCGAATACTAATTCAACAAGGATTAATATTTATAATACTATGGGACAGTTAGTTTATGAAGGATTGAATAGTGAATCAAATTTTGAATTAAACTTATCATTTCTGTGCAAAGGTTTTTATATTTTGAAGCTTAACAGTAAAGATAAGACACAGCTAATAAAGTTAGAAAAAAAATAACCTGGTTTGTCCACATCTTCCTCATGAACTCGTTGTACCCATTTCAAAAAAGCAATAATCAATTAAAACCTTAAACTATGAGAAAGCTATTTTTTTTTTTTTTTTTATTCCGGGTGCTATTAGTGCTCAATTGGGTTTAGGCAATTATCATGGCATTCCGGTTCAAATAGATTTAGATAAAGATACTACTTACATTTCTAGTTTGGATAAGAGCTGTTGTATAAAAGATGATCACAATATTTTTGGAGTTAAAGAAAATGCAGGATGTATTTTTCGCATTGAGATGCCTTATCTGTATATAGCGCATCAGTTTTCAATGGGTTGTTGTACTTCTGATTTCTATCAGATAAAAGTGAAAGATAACGACATTTTTATATCTGTTTCGGATACAGGTAAACTATGCACCTGCGGATTATGTACCTATTTGGTCAGATTTTATGACCCTGATCCTCAAAAATTGTCGTATAAAATTCATATGAATTGTTTGGATACTATTGTTTTTAAGCCTACAAACATAAATCCGGTCAACCGCCATGAAGAGGATATTCAATTTAGATATACGGGTGAAGGTATAGCAGTTAATTATAAAGGATATTTCAAGAGTTCCGTTAGAGTGAGAATTTATAATTCTTTAGGTCAAATTATACATAACCAAAAATACAATGACCGAGTTTTTCAAATTGCATTGCCAGATAATAAGTTGTATATCATGAGTATTGATAATGGCAGCTATATTATAAATGCAAAATTGTTGAAAGCACCTGGATAACGATTATCTTCTGTCCGGCGGGAAATGTCCAGCGAGATTTATACCCGTGAGGTGGGATTTATCCGGCTGGATTTGTCCGAGTTTGTCGGCGGGATTTGTAACTCCGTCATTTAATACTAACAGGATTTTTAATCCGCACAAATAAAATGAAATACTTTCACCTTAAATGAATATAGAATAAAAGGAGATAGTTTACAGGACTTTTAAAAGTTGAAGTTGTATAACGTGCAGGCGGATTACAAATCCTAATAATACAGGGAGATGGGAGTACTTATCCTGCAGTATAAAGCAAAGGAGGCGCAACAGCAACTAAAAACTGCCAGATGTTGTGCAGAACGCATAACAGAGCCAAGGGGAACATGTAAAATTGTACCCACACGCGGCTGAAATAAAGACGCTTGCAAACGAAGATATTCCGAAATAGTAAGTGCGTGACTCTACGTGACATCCTGATCAGGACACTGTGAAAAAGAATTCTCAAAACTAAGGTAACATCCAATTGGTTTTCGATAAAAAGAAATTACATTTGTATATGTCTATCACTACCTTATAAGACTAATAAACCTACAAAACTTATAAATATGAAAATGAAACTGGTAATAGCTATGGTATTCCTTTTTGGTTGTGCATCAGCACAAAATACGATTATTTTTCAGCCAAGTGGCGGAGCAAATGATGGCAGTGATGAAGGTTCTATTACAGGCGGTAAGGATACCTGGGAAAACCGCTATACCCCCAACGACAATTTTGGAAATCTGGAATACTCAATGTCTACACCCAGAAGCAATTGCAATGAGAGTGACTACAAATCGTATTTTAAGTTTGATGTTTCCACCTTGCCGGATAGCGTTAGCTCAGTTGTTTTCGGGGTAA
Source organism: Bacteroidales bacterium (assembly GCA_038249855.1). Classification (GTDB taxonomy): domain Bacteria; phylum Bacteroidota; class Bacteroidia; order Bacteroidales; family Paludibacteraceae; genus Paludibacter. The sequence goes on along the minus strand of JBBSCW010000199.1, from coordinate 1,635 downwards.
CACATTTTGAGCATACGGCTTATTGTTACAGTAATTGTTCCGCCGATTTCTTTTTTTATCATTGTACCAGTAAATGGGACGAAATGGCCCTGGTTCAAAGCAATTTACCTTCCGAAGATCCTGAACCATTCTGCGGTCCAATACCTATTACCTTCCCAAATAATTTCGGAGTTAAAGAGTATGACATAACATCAGCATATCGCAATTGGAAAAAGAACCCAAATACAAATTTCGGCTTTACTGTTTATTCTCCGCTAATAGACTGCAATAATGCGTGTGTATTCTTTGGCGTAAAAACTTCGGATGATATTATTGCAGCTAATCGACCTTACTTAAAAATAAATACTCCATTTACAACCGGAATAAGTAAAAAAACATTAAATCCCACTATTTCGCCCAACCCTTTCAATGATTATATTAGGGTTAATGTTACCAATTTGAAATCATATTATTTCACCAATACAAAGGGACAAAAGATTGAAGTAGAATATGATTCCTCAAGCCAACAATTTAATACAACCCGCTTGCTAAAGGGCATATATTTTCTGCATGTTTTTACCGATAAAAAGGAATCCGTAATAAAACTGATTAAATAAAAAATTCGGTTTACTTATCATTCCAAATATGAGTGTGTTTTATACTCTCACTTACCCTTCATCAGGTGTGTGACAGTTGACGCTACTGAATGAGATATTCCTACCCCGCAAACTGCAATCCACTAAGATTCCTATACAGACCATCCTTTACAAGCAGGAGCTGCTCGTGGGTTCCCTGCTCAATAATACGACCGTTTACCAGAACCAGTATATTATCAGCTTGCCGGATAGTTGCCAGCCGGTGAGCAATAACAATCGAAGTCCTTCCTTTCATCAGTTTCTCAAGCGCATCCTGCACCAGTCGTTCCGACTCCGAGTCGAGAGATGAGGTGGCTTCATCAAGAATCAGGATTTTGGGATCTTTTAAAACTGCACGAGCGATAGCTATCCGTTGCCGCTGACCACCCGAAAGCTGGGTGCCACGCTCACCGACAAGCGTATCCATTCCTTCGGGAAACTGGCTGATAAAATCCCAGGCATTGGCTTTGCGGGCAGCTTCAACAATCATTTCTTCCGTTGCAACGGTTTTCCCGTAAGCAATGTTTTCACGAATGGTTCCGCCGAAAAGAAAAATATCCTGTGGCACAATTGCCATCTGGCTTCGCAATGAAGTAACTGATATGTTCCGGCTATCCCGATCATCGAAAAAAATATGGCCTGTTGTCGGCTCATACAACTTCAGCAAAAGCGATACAAATGTTGACTTACCGGCACCACTTGGTCCGACCAAAGCTACAAGCGTATCTGGTTTTATAGTGACGCTTATTCCTTTCAGAACCGTTGCTTCGGTTCGGGTCGGATAACTGTATCCACCCCACCAACCCCATATTTCCCGATTGCCGGAGCCGGCCTACCTTTGCTGTAAAAAACACAGAGCATGAAGGATCAAAAAAGAGTAGCAATGTTTGCATTGGTTGATGAATGGAAAAAGAGTGGCCGCACACTGCGGGAGTTTTCAAAAAGTATGGGGCTTTCAAAAAGCTGTTTTGAGTATTGGGTTCGCAAGAAGCGCAATTGGCAAAACACTTCGCCTTCATTT
>JBBSCW010000198.1:0-6546 GCA_038249855.1 Bacteroidales bacterium | reverse complement strand
TTGGTGTCATTACTGATGATCACTTGTATGTGAATAAAATAATTGGAATTCCAAGTAACGATATTATTCAATATAACAAAGAATCGCAACAAGGTTTTGGTCACTAATGGCATACGGTACATGATAATATGGACAATATAGATAAAAATACGCTTCATGCGGTAGGAAGCACTTTGATGAAAGTTGTTTATTCGGAGAAGGAGTAAGAATAGTAGGGAGATAGGCTGAGGCGAAGGCGAGAAGGATTTACTATTTATACATTTACAATTTACTATTTAAGAGGGGATATGTTAATCCAATAAAGAGAAGAGTGTTAGGCAAAGGCAAAGAAAAATTCAGCAATAATGCGAAGTGAAGAACTCTTCAAACAACCATAGACACCCATTCAAAACCCAAATAGTAAAATACTAAACACTCCGTCTTGTTCCCCTTCCAATAGCTATCGTGGAAGGAGTCAAGGGGTAGCCAAACGCTAAACGCCAAGCGCTAAACGCAAAACACTGAACACAAAACAATGATGTCTAAATTCAAAAAAATAGCAGTAAAAATTGGGAGTAATGTTTTGACTCGTTCCGATGGAACTTTGGATCTTACTCGCATGTCGGCTTTGGTCGATCAAATTGCAGTTTTACACAAAAAAGGGGTTGAAATTGTGCTCGTTTCGTCTGGTGCTGTGGCTTCTGGTCGTAGTATTATGGGCATCAATAAAAAAATGGATGTGGTGGATCAGCGACAACTTTTCTCTGCTGTAGGTCAAGCGAAACTCATCAATCATTATTGGGATTTGTTTCGTAATCACGGCATTACGGTAGGACAAGTGCTGACTATGAAAGAAAATTTCAGTAGCAGAAGGCATTACCTGAACCAGCGAAATTGTATGCAAGTGATGCTTAATAATCATGTAATCCCAATTGTGAATGAGAATGACACAGTGTCAGTTTCTGAACTGATGTTTACTGATAACGACGAGCTTTCGGGACTTATAGCTTCCATGATGGATATGGAGGCATTGATTATTTTAAGTAATATCGATGGCATTTATAATGGTTCACCCAATAATCCAGACTCTAAAGTTATTCCTAAAATAGAAAAAGGACAAGATATTTCGGATTATATTCAAACCACTAAATCAACTTTTGGCAGAGGCGGCATGGGTACCAAGACTACCATTGCTCGAAAAATTGCCGACGAAGGTATTGAGGTAATTATTGCCAACGGGAAGAAAGACGATATCCTTATACGCTTGCTCGACCCAAAAGACGATGTGGTTTGTACACGGTTCATAGCCTCAAACGAAGGTGTTTCGAGCGTGAAAAAATGGATTGCTCACAGTGAGGGTTTTGCGAAAGGCGAAATTCATGTCAACGAGAATGCAACCCATGCACTATTAGGTGAGAAAGTGGTCAGCCTGTTGCCTATTGGTGTAACAGACATTAAAGGCGATTTTGAAAAGGATGATATTGTGAAAATTATGGACTTCAATGGTTCGATGATAGGCGTTGGAAAAGTTCAATTGAATAGTGATAAAGCCAAGGAAGTTTTGGGCAAAAAAAATCAAAAACCGCTAATTCATTGCGATTATCTGTATTTGGAATAAGATAAAAAAGGGTTTGGAATTTGGGATTTGAAATTTGAAAGATGAGTTTGTATTTAAAACTAATTGTATAATATGGAAACAAATAAGATATTATCCCAAGATGAAAAAGATGAATTAATCAAAACGCTGCAAATTCGTTTTGAGAAAAACATGAATCGTCATCTTGACATAGATTGGAAAGCAGTAGAATCTAAATTAGAAAATGGTCCCAAGAAACTGTCGTCTTTACAGACTATGGAACTAACTGGTGGTGACCCTGATGTGATAGGATTTGTAAATTCAGGGGCGAATATATTTTTTGCGATTGCTCAGCTGAAAGTCCAAAAGGACGGCGAAGTTCTTGTTACGATCGAGAAGCATTAGATGCAAGAAAAGAGTTTAAACCAGATAACAGTGCTGTGGACATGGCTGCAGAAATGGGCATTGAAATTCTGACAGAAGAACAATATCGTGCATTGCAAGAGCTTGGACAGTTCGACACAAAAACATCGAGTTGGGTAAAAACTCCTGCTGACATCAGAAAACTTGGTGGAGCCATTTTCGCTGAATATCGGTACGATCATGTATTTATTTTCCACAACGGTGCTTAATCGTACTATGCATCTAGGGGATTTCGTGGTTCACTTAGCATATAATTAGCTGATTTACAATGCTAATCAAAAATAAATTTATAAAAAGATGAAAGTACTTATTATTTTTAATCGTGAACCCTATGATAATACGGACGTTACTTGGAATGGACTCAGACTTGCCGAAACTCTAAGAAAAAACGGTCAGGAAGTTCGAATATTTCTTATGAACGACTCAGTGGATATGGCTCGAGATGCGTGTAAAGCTCCAGAAGGTTACGATCAGGATTTATCACAGATGCTAAAAGGTTTAATATCAAATGGTGTCGTGGTGAAAGTATGTGGCACTTGCATGACTCGTTGTGGGATTTACAAAAATTACCCTTATTTTGAAGGAGCAGAAAAATCAACCATGGCTGCTTTGGCTGAATGGGTTGTTGACAGCGATAAGGTTTTGACTTTTTAGGTGATTGTACAAAAGATAATAATTTCCCTAAATGCTAAACCAAAAACGCAAACCAATATTTATTTTAGCTTGCGTTTTTTAGCTTTTGTAAGATGCTGGTAAAATACACTTTGGCACGACAACTTGCAAATCTATCGGTGAAATTAAAATTTAACGATGGTACTGTTCAAGAGGTTGATTTTGAACCTTTTCTACAAAACCATCCGCATCCACAATACAGCAAATACACGAAACCTTCGAATTTTAAAAAATTCTATATAGAAAACGGAAACATAGTTTGGAGAAAAAATTGGGACTTGATGTTCCCGATAGAGCAACTTTATAACGGAAATATTTCATAACCAAAACCTGAATGGAAGCCCACTAACAAACCAACTTAGATAATTGGATATAATAACAACTTCAACTATATACCAAAAACGCAAACCAATTTTATTTTGGTTTGCGTTTTAAGTTATTGTATGACTGGTGAGTTGCAATAAGCTGCGAATTAAAGAAATGCTCCGAAATGAGGGACAAGAATTGATGATTAAATTATGAAATTCACTATCTTCAATTGAAACCATTTTCATATACAAACTCAGGCGAAATATCATAATCCCATATAGTTTCAACTCCATTATACGAACTTCGTACAATTTTACGCCATACAATTTCACCAAACTCACCAATACTAGCATTATTGAAAATCTCTTCGTTAAGAAGACTTTCAACACCATTAATATGCTTGTGGTTTTCTATAATTGGTTTGATTTCCAAACTTTTCTCAACTCCATTGTTGAATTTACATCTCAGTACAAATGGCGCAATCGGGACTACTTCTATTACTCGTAACATTATTGTAATGGTTTAATTTTATGGAAATTTTTACTTAACCACATTTCCATAAGTTCTTCTTTATGGATTTCAGCCCATGCCGCAACTAATTTCAATTTACTTACAGGAAAATCGCCGTTCAATAGCGTTCCACTTTCAATTAAGATATTAGCTTCAAATTCTGCATATTTTGCTTTAAAATGCGGCGGATTATGTTCATTGAAAAACATATAAACAATGATTCCGAAAAATCGAGAAATTTCAGGCATGTTTTCTTAATTGGTTGATTTTAATACCACAAATATACAACAATGTTTGATACCAACAAAAAAGCGAACCAATATTTTCTCGGTTCAATTATGGATTTTTGCAAGGGGATAGACTAGTTTTTAGTTCGGAGTAGCAATAACATAACTCCGAACTGGGATTTTTTCTCTTATGCGGATCATTCTATTTGTTTTTTGGACACAGTCTACAAACATTCGCCAGTAGAGAGTTTTGATTATGGTTGCAAATTTACAGGGGATTTTTTTAGTCCAAAAGAACCATACATTTTATTCAGGAAAGTAATTGTAAACAGTGCTTCTATGTAAAAAACGTGTAAGTTCAACAGTGTTATTTTCAAAGTAAAAGCCTAATCTGTAATCGCTAATTCTAATGCGATACGCATTTTTTGCAGATTTCATTTTTTGCAATTTGTAAAGTCGGAAAGTTTGTTGGCACTAATCAATTCTTCCATACAATCAGCTATTTGGTTACGTAGCTTCTTGTTTGTAAGTTTTTCAATATCCTTTAGAAATGATTTCCGAGTTTTTACAATCATTTTCTAAGTACTTTGATAACGGTGTCTGTATCAACATACTCTTCCTTAGATGCTTTCATTGCCATCAATAAGCCTATATCTTCGCGCTCCTCATCACTTATAATTCGGACAGATACGCCGATTTTTTTTTGCCAGTTCGGCAATTAATTTCATGCTCGATTGAGATTCGCCCTGTATTACCATTGTTTTCATACTACTTGTGTTTATTTGCTGCAAAGATAATTATTCTTTTATATAAAAAACTAAATCTGATCGTATCACGATTCGACCAAACTATTTTTCGTGTAGCCATCCTTTCATTTCCTTAACTAATTCGGCATGATTAGTATATAGCCCTTGTTCCATTTCTTTTTTGGAAGCTATAATTTCTTCTCTTTGGTCTGCTGACAATGTAAAAACTTCACTCTGATTTCATACATCATTCAAACATCTTGTGATAGCATCTTTTCATCCTTTAGCAGTAAAATAGTCTCCACTATCGGCAGCTTCAATTGCTGATTGTAATCCGCTTTTTGGATTTTTATCCACTTTAAATACTTCCAATGAAATTGCTAAATCAATGAAATTATTTGCTATAGTATTTCGTGCATCATATTTTAAGGTTATTGTTGCCATAACTTTTAGTTTTTATATACTACAAAAATACTGTTTTGTTTAACACGAACAAATTATACTCTTTTTAAACAATGAATTATGACCAAAACGCAAACCAATATTTATTTTGGTTTGCGTTTTTAAGTTTTTGCAAGTATGGAGACTTCCTTCCATCTGCGACATAGCGAGATGTTATGCCGAACAGGCTTTGATTTATCCTCTTAATCAGATCATTATTTTTTGGATATTTCTGCCTACACGAACAATATATATACCCTTTGGTAAATTCCCGATGTCTATTAACTCGCTCCAAAATTTCGATGAATATACCTTGTAACCAAGCGAGTTAAAAATTTCTACGGAATCTGAATCGATTGCGTTTCTCACTGTCATGTAGTTACCCACAACAAAAACTTTAAAACTATTTTTTGCAGAAAATAATCTGTTAATAGTGAATAAGTCATTCCACGATTTGGAAACCATGATTCCATCCACTACAAGTTTTGGAGCATATCCTTTAGCTCCTTGCCTTAGTGCTACCGATCCGATATTATCTGGTTTTGTTGTTGTTCCTTGTTTATCGGTTATCCAGCCTTTAGAAGGCTCACTACCTGTTAAGGAAGGATTCACAATAAACGATGTATAACTCTTTTCCCTATCAATAACATATTTAAGGACAATCAGATAATTGCTATTCAATTTATATATATACTTAGAATACGAAGGTGTTAGCGATTCAGTTGAAGCTGCCGAATAAAGAAGGCCGAAAGCAAAATCTTCGCCAAAAGGTTCCCTGATGACAAATATTTTTCCAAAGTGTGCTTTTAAAGAACTTGTCCCAGTATGCAAAAAATAATCGCCATTAATAGTTACTTTTGTAACATTCACCAGAAATGCTATATACACATTGCCTGAGGTTTGTGCCTCAAAACTTTTATGCTGATCGGCATAAACACTATCGAGTAATGCGGCTCCCCCAATCCCCGAACCTGGATACCCTGCATAATCCAGACCGCTCGTAACGGTAATAGAATCATTATGACCAGCTCCATTATGGATTGCCCACCCATGACTAAAAATATCACTCCCTATCGGATAATCGAAATTTTCCAACAAAAGTAGTTGTGCCTGAACTAGCAAGCCACTAATTGAGAATACAAAACAAAAAAGAATTCGTTTCATTTTTTTTGGATGCAAATGAATATCTACAAAATCATTTTTTCAACTTCATAAGTTGAAAAATCAAGAGTATTTTCTTTTAGTTGCCACGTCCCTTCAGATATGTTTTTTTCTTTAAATGCTGAAAGTTTCACACTGATTACTGGGATTTACAATCCCAGTTCCTGTATTCTTAGGATTTGCAATCCACTTTTCTATTTGAATTGTTTATTTCGGATTGCTCTTGCTGTCGCTCAATTGCATCGTGTGGAATTTAATTCTTTAAGTTCTGCTTATACACCCACTCGATACAATCGCGCATTAGCTGTGAGATTCTCTTAATCAAAGGTATCTATCCAGAATATAGGTTTATCAATAAGTTTTATAGGTATAGGCGTTTAGACCGCTGGACTATTTGTTTGATTATTAGAATGAAATCTGTAAATTTCTTCTTCTTTTTGAGATTTTAGTCTAATTCATCCAATTTTTGGAATGTAATCAATTGCCTCCTGCTTTAGCTGGA
>JBBSCW010000197.1:0-6572 GCA_038249855.1 Bacteroidales bacterium | reverse complement strand
CTCGCCTTCGCCTCAGCCTATCTCCCTACTATTCTTACTCCTTCTCCGAATAAACCACTTTCATCAAAGTGCTTCCTACCGCATGAAGCGTATTTTTATCTATATTGTCCATATTATCATTTACCGTATGCCAATAGTGACCAAAACCTTGTTGCGATTCTTTGTTATATTGAATAATATCGATACTTGGAATTCCAATTATTTTATTCACATACAAGTGATCATCAGTAATGCCACCAATATTCTCATCCCTGAAATACTGACCGAAGCCTAATTGTTCGGCTACTGACCAAACTTTATTAACAACATGGGCGGCATATTGCATTGAAATCCCTTCTTTGTAGAAAGTGGCATCTGGAGCACCAACCATATCGAGAAGGATGCCGTATTTTGCTGTATAGCCTTTTATATGAGGGTTTTTACTCCAATATTGCGACCCAAGACACCATGAATCTTCTGTATTTCCTTGGAAACTTTCGGGTGCACCATAATCCTCGGCATCAAAGAATATAATATCTACTCCAATATCAGGTTTCTGAGTGTTGAAAAGTCTTGCCATTTCGAGTAAAACACCTACACCACTCGCCCCATCATTGGCTCCCAAAACTGGTTTTATTCTGTTTTCAGCTATCGGATCGTGGTCGCTCCAAGGGCGCGAATCCCAATGTGCAAAGAGTAACACTCGGATTGTAGCCTCGGGATTGTAACTTCCAATAATATTCACTGATTTTAGAATTGTCCCATCAAAAGCCTTTAAATCGGCTCGCTGTTCAATGGTAGATGCACCAAAACGTTTCAGCTCGGAAATGAGATATTGCGCACAGTCGTCATGGGCTTTGGTATTAGGTACTCTTGGACCGAAATCAACTTGGTTCTTAACATATTGGTAGGCAGAATCAGACACAAATTCAGGAATAGGCTCATTAACAATTGCCTGAGCAGATTGTTTATTTTCAGCTTTCTGACAGGACACGAGCATACTAATAAATAGTGCTAAAATGAATACTTTTCTCATATTTATAAAATTGAATTACAAAGATATGAATAATTAATGAATTGTGAGTTTTAACATCTTTTCCCTATTTATACCTTTTATGCTGCTTACAGTTTTTCCGTTTTGTTGGTCATTTTAAATGTTGAAATTTATTTAATTGTATTGTATTTTATACATAATCAGCTATTTATACATATTTATAGGTGTTTTTTATATTGTTGAAATAAATAATCTTTCAATATTATCACTATTTGCTTAAAGGACTACTATTCAGTTTATTAATTTTTAAAGGATAGCGTTTACTATATTTTTAGAACGAAAGTTGAACTGGATCTTTTTGATATTCAAAAAAGTGTTATATTTATACCCTCAATGAGAGAAATGTTTGAGAAATTTATAAAATTTGATAAATAGAGTTAGTCATTTCACCGTAAAACACTAAAAATCCTTAGATTTTTGAATTATTAATTATTTCAACACAATAAATATATATACCTGAATACCAGTTATATAGCTCGTAATTGCGTTTTCTTCTAATATAATTCAAAAGCAGAAAACATGAAAAATAGGTTGTAAAACATGTTTTATAGCTTGTTAGGACAGAAAATTCGGCGTTACTTTGCCACCGTTAACTAAACAACACAATCTTTTTTATACCTTAAAAAAACTAATACCTATTGAAATGCGAGACTTTGTGAAAAGTTTCGCATTTTTTTATGCCAATAGTTAGCCTAACTCTTTGAAGTTTCAAATTGTATTGGGTATTTTCTTAAACAGCTAATGATAATTCAAAACCTTGATAAAAATCATCTTATAGTGTTAAATTCAAGAGCCTTTTTATTGTAAAAGGACTTGAAATTCTTGCACTTTTTATATATTTTTGTGCAAATACAAGTTGCAGGTTCAATAAATAATTCTAATTTTGCGTGGTCAATTTTGTAATTATATACAATCGATAATGTGTGAATAAAATTGAGCTAAAATCATTATTACAAGCTGAATAAGCTAATTGGGCAAAAATCAATAACCATAAATAATACAAAAAATGAGTTTTAAAATTGTAGTACTTGCCAAGCAAGTGCCCGACACGCGAAACGTGGGAAAAGATGCCATGAAAGCTGATGGAACTGTAAACCGTGCTGCGCTTCCTGCCATTTACAATCCCGAAGATCTCAATGCGTTGGAACAGGCATTGCGCTTAAAATCAAAAATCGAAGGAGCTACTGTCCACGTACTTACGATGGGTCCTGCCCGTGCAGCCGAAATTATACGCGAAAGTATGTACAGAGGTGCCGATGGAGGATATCTGCTCAGCGGACGTGAATTTGCAGGTTCCGATACCTTGGCCACTTCGTACGCATTAGCTTGTGCCATTCGCAAAATGGGAAAAGTGGATGTTATTGTTTGTGGTCGTCAAGCCATTGATGGCGATACTGCTCAGGTAGGTCCACAGGTAGCGGAGAAATTAGGTATGCCTCAAATTACTTATGCTGAGGAAATTATCGATTGTAATAATACAGAAATTATTGTAAAACGTCGACTCGAACGTGGTGTTGAAGTGGTAAAAGGACAACTTCCTATGCTCGTAACCGTAAATGGTTCGGCTGCCAACTGCCGTCCTCGCCACGCCAAACTTACCCTGAAATACAAACATGCCGCAACTCCAACCGAGAAACAAGATTCAGGTTCAGACTATACCGATTTGTATAGCTCGCATCCATATCTCAACATTACTGAATGGGGAGTAAGTGATATTGAGCACGATATCAAATGGTTAGGATTAGGCGGCTCGCCAACCAAAGTAAAACAAATCGAAAATGTAGTGTTCACTGCCAAAGAAAGCAAACGCATTACAGCCACCAATGTGGAAATTGAAGATTTGATGAAAGAGTTAATCGCAAATCATACAATAGGATAAAGCCCCCTAAATCCCCCGCTGGGGGACTTTTGGAGACGTTTAATATTATAAATTATTTGAATACTACAAAAATGAATGATAAAATAAACCAAAATAAAGAGAAGGTTAATCCCGAAGGTATTACCCACCCATCGGGAGGACCTGGGGGGGCTATATTTGTATATCTCGAAATAGAAGACGGCATCGTAGGCGATGTAAGTCTTGAGTTGCTTACCAAAGGGCGATCTTTGGCTGACCAACTGAAATGCAAACTCGAAGCAGTAGCAGCAGGCTACCAACTCGATACGATTGGAACTCAGGTTTTCCCATACGGAGTTGACACGCTCTACTTAGCCGACGACAAACGGATGGCACCTTACACCACACTTCCTCACACTTCCTTATTAGTCAATCTTTTCAAAGAAGAAAAACCACAAATCGCCTTGATGGGAGCAACTTCCATTGGTCGTGATTTAGGACCTCGAGTTTCTTCGGCTTTGTTTAGTGGACTTACGGCTGATTGTACTTCGCTCGAAATTGGTACTTACGAAGATAAAAAACAAGGCAAAACTTACGAAAATCTACTCTATCAGATTCGTCCCGCTTTTGGTGGAAATATCGTTGCAACCATCGTAAATCCTGATTGTCGTCCACAAATGGCAACCGTACGCGAAGGTGTGATGAAAAAAGAAATCCGTGATTTGAAATATGTTGGAAAAACTAGAAAATTAGACATAGCAAAGTATGTGTCAGAAACTGATTTTGTGATTGAAGTCATCGAACGTCATATCGAAAAATCGAAAATTAATCTGAAAGGTTCACCAATTGTTATATCAGGTGGCTATGGAATGGGAAGCGCTGAGAATTTCAAATTGCTTTACGACTTAGCAGCTGTGCTGGGTGGCGAAGTAGGTGCTTCGCGTGCTGCAGTAGATTCAGGAATGGCTGACCACGAACGACAAATTGGTCAAACTGGAACAACAGTTCGCCCCAAATTATACATCGCTTGTGGTATTTCTGGGCAGATACAACATATAGCTGGAATGCAGGAAAGTGCTATGATTATTGCCATCAACAATGATCCTCATGCACCGATTAACCAAATTGCCGACTATGTAATCACTGGCTCGGTAGAAGAAGTTATCCCAAAAATGATTCAATATTATAAGAAAAACAGTAAATAAAAGTGAGGAGTGGGAAGTGAGTAGTAGAAAAATGTAGTTTGATAATTTGTATATCAATATAAATTAAATTCATTGACACTCACACTTTCAATTTTAAACAATAATATATATGAACTACTTTAAAAACAATCCGGCATTAAAATTTCAATTATCGCATCCTTTGATGCAGAAGATTGTAACGCTCAAGGAGCAGAACTTTGCCGACAAAGATAAATATGATTATGCGTCGCGCGATTTTGAGGATGCAATAGACAATTACGAAAAAGTGCTTGAAATTATCGGTGAAATTTGTGCCGATGTAATTGCACCCAATGCTGAAAGTGTTGACCAAGAAGGTCCGTTGGTACTTAATAATCGTGTGCATTACGCACGTGGAACTCAAGAAAACCACGATGCATTAGCCCAAGCTGGACTTTACGGAATGGCATTGCCTCGTCAGTATGGAGGCTTAAATTTCTCCATGATTCCTTATGTTATGGGTGGCGAAATGGTTTCGAGAGCCGATGCTGGTTTTGCCAATATTTGGGGACTTCAAGACTGTGCTGAAACCATTGCTGAGTTTGCCGACGAGGAAATTAAAGCTGAATTCTTACCTCGTGTATGCGAAGGTCAGACTTGTTCGATGGACTTGACTGAGCCCGATGCTGGTTCAGATTTACAAGCCGTTCAACTCAAAGCAACTTTCAGTGAAAAAGATAATATTTGGTATCTGAATGGTGTAAAACGCTTTATTACCAATGGCGATGCTCAAATTAAATTAGTATTGGCACGCTCTGAAGAAGGCACCAGCGATGGACGTGGTTTGTCTTATTTTGTAGCCGACAACAAGCACGATGAAACGGTGAAAGTTCGTCGCATCGAGAATAAACTTGGAATCAAAGGTTCACCTACTTGCGAATTAGTATTTACCAATACACCAGCAAAATTAGTGGGTTCACGCCGCATGGGGCTGATTAAATATGTAATGTCGTTGATGAATGGTGCTCGACTCGGCGTTGGTGCTCAGTCGGTTGGCGTTTCGCAAGCAGCTTACGAAGAGGCCATTGCTTATGCACGCGACCGGAAACAATTTGGCAAAGCCATTATAGAATTTCCTGCCATTTACGAAATGCTTTCGATGATGAAAGCCAAACTCGATGCAAGTCGTGCTTTGCTTTACGAAACTGCCCGTTTTGTAGATGTTTATAAAGCGTATGAAGGTATAGAAAGCAATCGCAAATTAACACCCGAAGAAAAAGCTGATTATAAAGATTTTCAACGTTTGGCTGATGCTTTCACCCCTGTATTGAAAATGTTTTCGAGTGAATTTGCCAACCAGAACGCTTATGATTCCATTCAGGTTCATGGTGGCTCAGGATTTATGAAGGATTATGCTTGCGAACGAATTTACCGAGACGCACGTATTCTGACTATTTACGAGGGAACATCACAGTTACAGACAGTTGCAGCCATACGCCACGTAACCACAGGTACGTTTCTGAAACAAATTCGCCATTACGAGTCAATGCCAATCAATCCAGAGTTTGATTCGTTGCGTAAACGATTACTCACAATGACAACTCTTTTTGAAAACTCTGTATTACGAGTTAACGAAGCCAAAAATCAGGAGTATTTAGATTTTCATGCCCGCAGGCTGGTCGAAATGGCCGGTCATATTGTTATGAGCAACTTACTAATTATTGATGCTTCGCGTGACAAAGGAGATTTATTCCGTAAATCTGCCGAAATTTATATGAAATTTGCCGAAGTAGAAACTCGCAAACATGCAACTTACATTAAAACCTTTGAAATTGAAAGTGTTGATGTGTATAAAGTAGTATAATTTTATTCTCAACAACATACATTGTATTCTTTTCAAAAAAGGCTGGCTCAAAATATAATGAGTCAGCCTCTTTTTTTAGTTGTAATAACCTAACATCTTTTCTCCGTTGGGAGATTAACGCTGGTAAGATATTGATGTTTTAAGATAAATGTCTGTTGTTGATAATGTCCATATTAGATAGCAGCTTGTCGGTATTTTTCAGTAGGTCTGGCCGAGTAAAGTTGTAATTATTATCTATAATTTTCATATTTCGCATATTTTCATTGTCAGGCAGGGATTCAAAGTTAAAATATTCTATTATTATATGTTTCTTTTCAAAGTTTCTTTGTAGTTTTGAGCTTTGAAAAATAGGTTGGTACATAATTTCTGAAAATGGACAAGAAATCACTATCTGAACGGGATATTTGTACCTAGTACATTACTACTCACCAACACGATCTGGTAAAACAACTGCGTATATCCTTTTTGCGGGAAGGTATGCAAAGGTAAGTTAATGGAGCAAAATCCAGCGGATGGGAATGGTAATGATTTGTTGGTTATTTCTTTTTTTGAGGTGCTATAAAAAAATTTTGTGGAACTTTAGTTATTGGTTTTACAATGAATAGAGTGAGTGATGAAAAATTATTTTGAATTTACAAAATCTATAAAGAGTATAATTATACAAAGAAAATAAGG
>JBBSCW010000196.1:0-6577 GCA_038249855.1 Bacteroidales bacterium | reverse complement strand
TGGAATAGAAAGTTCGGAGTTTGTAAAAACATTTACGGTTAATATTCAATTTGGCGCTATTCTTTCGGTTATCGTACTCTATTGGAAACGATTTTTCAAGTTGAATTCAATAAGAGTTTTCGATTTGGAAGGTCAAAATTCCTTGTCTTTTTTTGCCCGATTGAAGTATTATTTCAAACGAACATTATACAAATTTGATTTTTATTGGCAACTGTTGATAGCATTTATTCCTGCTGCTATTATTGGGTTCTTGGCCAATGATTATATCGACATGATGCTCGAAAGTGTTTTCGTAGTGGCGTTGATGTTAGTGGTTGGTGGTGTTTTTATGCTGTTTGTCGACCAATGGTTTAACAAGCCAAATAAGCAACAAGAAATGACTTGGCGACGTTCGCTTATTATAGGTTTAGCACAATGTGTAGCCATGATTCCTGGGGTTTCACGTTCAATGGCAAGCATAGTGGGCGGGATGACGACGAAATTAACGCGCAAAAATGCAGCAGAGTTTTCTTTTTTCTTAGCAGTTCCAACTATGGCAGCGGCTTCGGGATATAAATTATTGAAGTTAATTTTGGAGCCGAATGGTGTTGCAGTTTTTACAGAGAATCTACCAACACTGCTTATTGGCAATGTGGTTGCCTTTTTTGTTGCGATGTTGGCCATTAAGTTTTTCATTAATTTCCTGACAAAGTTTGGTTTTAAAGCATTTGGATACTATCGTATTGTTGTAGGAGTACTTATTTTAGTATTACTTGGTTTTGGGGTTGATTTGAATGTAATTTAGAAAAAAAGCCCCCTAAATCCCCCGAAGGGGGACTTAAACCCGCCTGCGGTAGGCAGGGACTTATTCTGCATATATTTAATAAGTATTTGAACTAATAAAAAGACCGTTTTAAATTTGCGGTTAAAATAGAGATAAATGGATTTTTTAGAAGGGGAAGTACTTTACATCAATAAGCCTTTGGATTGGACATCGTTCAACTTGGTAAGTAAGGTGCGATGGAAATTGCGAAAATTATTGAAAGTCAAAAAAATAAAAGTAGGCCATGCGGGCACATTGGATCCATTAGCCTCAGGTGTGATGGTTATTTGCACAGGAAAATCAACTAAATTGATTGAAAGCTTTCAATATCAGACTAAAGAATATATTGCCACTTTAGAGTTGGGTGCAACTACGCCTTCATTCGATTTGGAATTACCAGTAGATGCTACTTTCCCATACGATCATATCACTAAGGAAATGATTGATGAAGTAATTCCAACATTTTTAGGTGAGATTTGGCAAACCCCTCCTGTATATTCTGCTGTGAAAGTGGATGGTAAGCGTGCTTACGACTATGCACGTCAGGGTCAGGAAGTTGAACTAAAACCTAAGTTATTGGTTATAGATGAGATTGAGGTATTGGAATTTTCACTTCCAGTGCTGAAAATAAGGGTAGTATGTAGCAAAGGAACTTATATTAGAGCGTTAGCTCGTGATATTGGTTTGGCTTTACAAAGTGGTGCTCATTTGATCGGATTAGAAAGAACACGAATTGGTGAAATTCGGTTGGAAGATTGCTGGGTAATAGATGCTTTGATGCTACATTTGGATAGTCAGACACAGACACAGCCCCCTAAATCCCTCGAAGGGGGACTTTAAGACTAATCCTGCATGAATTATAGTATATATTTGAACTATAAAAAAGATTATTTAAAGGTTTGCAAGATTTAGTTTTAAAAAGATATTTTAAGAGACGAAACTAATTTAATTCCCCTTTAGGCTTCGGCGTGAGCTCAGTCGAACGGGGTTAGGGGTTTTGTTTAAGTAACATTATAAAAAGGATAAAAATATGAAATTGTCGAAGTTTAAGTTTACATTACCGGAGGAGCTGATTGCTCAACATCCGGCAAATCATAGAGATGAGTCTCGATTGATGGTAATCGACCGCAAAACAGGTGGAATTGAACACCGAATATTTAAAGATGTTCTGGAATACTTTAACGAAAAAGATTTATTTGTATTTAACGATACAAAAGTATTTCCGGCACGCTTATATGGCAATAAAGAAAAGACAGGAGCTCAGATTGAAGTATTTTTACTTCGTGAACTCAATCGTGAAATGAGATTGTGGGATGTATTGGTGGAACCTGCTCGCAAAATAAGAATTGGTAATAAACTGTATTTTGGTGAAGATGATTCGGTGGTGGCTGAGGTAATTGACAATACCACTTCACGCGGAAGAACCTTGCGCTTCTTGTTCGATGGCACTTACGATGAATTCAAATCTAGTTTGTTCAAATTGGGTGAAACTCCACTTCCAAAAAGCATAAATCGTGAAGTAGAACCTGCTGATGCTGATCGATTTCAAACCATTTTTGCACAAAATGAGGGTGCTGTTTCAGTTCCGGCTGCGGGTACTCACTTTAGCAGAGAATTGTTGAAACGTATGGAAATAAAAGGGATAGATAAAACCTATATAACTTCACACATGAGTTTGGGAAATTTTCGCGACATTGATGTTGAAGACCTTACCAAACACAAAATGGACTCGGAACAAATGATAGTTACGGCCGAAACGGCACAAGTGGTAAATGATATCAAAGACGAAGGAAGGAATATTTGTGCTGTGGGCGTTACGGTGATGCGTGCATTAGAAACTGTGGTAGGTACCGAAGGAAAGATTAAACCTTTCGATGGCTGGACTAATAAATTTATTTTTCCACCTTACGATTTTACGGTGGCTAATTCATTGATTACCAATTTCCATTTGCCATATTCTACTTTACTGATGCTTTCGGCAGCCTTTGGCGATTACGATAATATTATGAACGCCTATGCGGTTGCCATCAAAGAAGGCTATCGTTTTGGTGTTTATGGCGATGCTATGTTGATTCGATAAATAATTAGAAAATAGCTTTTTACAAGGGTTTCACATGAATTTGTGAGACCCTTGCTGGTTAATGTTCTCAAAATACTTCATTTAAAACATTAAAAAAAAAGTCATTTATTTTCTTCTATAATAATAATTATTAACTAATATTTTGGTTGATAAATTTATAGAAAAAATAATTACAGTCTACAAATTGAACCTGTTATTAGCAATTCATTTTTTTGTTATGTCAATTGTAGTTCCAATTCATTAATTAAAAGTGAGTTTTTATATCATCAAATATCATCTGTATTTATTCGTTTATTTCTTATCAATTTTTAGCAAAAAATACAATTTGACAAAATAAATGACTAGATTTCAATCCCTACTTTTTTCAGAAGATACAACATAACGAAATACCCGACTATCATTATTGCTAACGATATGCCAAGTGAAAACCAAAATTCAATATTTTTCTTTAACAAGATTGGAAAAAGAATGAAAAATAACAATGATGGAATAACTAACCAGAAGATTCCTTGGGATAAATCGGCAATTTTAGCTGTATCTTTTGTGTCGATATACAGCCACACAAAAGCAAGTAATGATACAATGGGAATTGAAGCTAAAATACTGCCAATTAATGTGCTTCTTTTTGATATTTCGGAAATAGCTACAATTGTTACCGACGATAGCAACACTTTAAGAATATAGTAAATCATATAATTCATTTAAATTATTTCTCACACAGCATGGGTCAAAAGTATTGATTCTGTTTTTGCCTATGATAATGATTAGTTTTGCATATTAATTACAAACTCCCGATAACCCTTTCGAGTTTTTCTTTTATCACTTTTGCAATTTCAGATACGTTCTTATTTTCAATAGCCATCATGGAAGCAACTGGGTCAATGGCAGCCACTTCTATTGTGTTGTTGTCTAACTCTTGTATAATAAAATTGCAGGGAAGCATTAACCCCACTTTATCTTCTTGCTGTAATGCTTCATAAGCATACTTCGGGTTGCAAGCTCCTAGGATTTTATACCTTCTGAAATCAACATTCAGTTTTTCTTTGAATACTTTCTGATTATTGATTTCGGTGAGTACACCGAATCCTTCGTTTTTCAAAGCAGCTCTTACTTTTTCTTCTGCCTCTTCAAATTTCAAGTCTAATGTTTTACTAATGTAATACTTCATGGTTTTAAGTTTTAATGATTGTGTAACTAATTGTAAAACAGCCTCTACTTTTAGATTGTTCAAATGTAGTTAATCAATTTGTTTTTATTGAATTGAAAAAATTATTTTCTATACAAACAACATTCGGGAAGTTCGTTATACACCTTATCCGAAGCTTTGTATTTTTCAGTATCGTGACCTACCGCAGCAATGGCTTTTTGAACTGCATCTGTATTGGTTTTAGCTGGATTATATTCTAAATGTAACAATTTTTTAGTTGCATTCCATTTAGCAACTTTCACTCCTGCAATCGATTTTGCCGCCTTCTCAATCCTGTCTTTGCACATATCACAATCTCCCGAAACTTTAATCATTTTCATTTCGTTATCAGAAGAGTTATTGCTCATATCCATTCCTGGCATGCTATTAACGGGTTTGTGATTTACTTCGCGGTTCATCATGCTGGGTTTACCTTCTAGTTGAGCCGCTGCGTCGACACTAAATGCACCGTTGGTTACAATTTCCTCACCTTCATTCAGACCATCCATTATTTCGTAGCTGTTGTTCAAGGAAGCGCCAAGGGTAACTTCACGCATTTTGAAAGTGGGCTCAGTAGTTCCGGGGATCTTTATATAAACCACAGATCGTTTTCCTGTCCACAACACAGCCGATTGTGGTACAATCAATTGATTTCCATTACTTTTTTTATTAGATTTTATTGTTCCATCAATAAAGTATTCGGGTTTCAACAGCATCCCTGAATTGGGGATTTCGACACGTACATTGGCAGTTCGTGTTGTCGGATTTATCACTGGATCAATGAATGATACTTTGCCCGAGAACACTTTGCTCGGAATCGCTTGGGTTGTAAATTCGACCTGTTGACCCAATGCCACCCAATGCAAATCAGATTCATAAGCATCGAATACTGCCCATACAGTTGATAAATCAATTACATCGAAAAGGACTGCTCCTTTGCTAATATAATCACCTACATTTACTTTTAGTTCAGATACAATGCCACTTGTATTGGCATAAATATTAAAAGTACTGTTTGCTTTTCCTGAATTTTCAAGAGCTTGAATTTGAGTTTCACTGAGTTTCCAGTTACGCAATTTCTCACGAGCAGCGTCCAGTATTGCCGGATATTTGTCGCCCATTGAAACCGCTTCTAACAATTCTTTTTGAGCAGTAATCAGTTCGGGTGAATAAATGCTAGCAATTAGTTGTCCTCTCTTTACCGTTTCCCCAGTAACATTGACAAATAATTTATCAATTCTTCCAGGCACGTGCGCTGTTTGCGATTGTAATAGTTTTTCGTTGGGTTGTATTTTTCCGTACAGCGAAACATCTTTACTAGCACCGCCATAACTGACTCTGCTTGTTTGAACTTCGGCCAATTTCAGAGCGGACTCACTCATTACAATGGCAGCTGAATCTATTTCTGCATTTGATTTTTTCAGCGGAATTAGATCCATTCCACAAATCGGACATTGCCCCGGTTTATCCATTTTTATTTGTGGGTGCATAGAACATGTCCATATCGTATGTTCTTCGTCTGAATGTTCGTGAAGTTCTGTTTTGTCAGATTTCACATCTGTTCCCGACGAATGGAAAAATAGCCATCCGAGAAATAACCCGGCAAGAACCATTAAGCCGTACTTGAAATACTGATTAGATAGAAATGTTGGAGTTTTCATAAGAATATGTTTTGAACACTAAGACACTAAGTAACATTTGTGTCTTTGCGACTTAGTGTTTATTTTGTTTTTGTAAAATTTAAAAGCATTTCGATATTAGCAACAGCAGTATTATTTTCCACTACTGCTTCGATAGATTTGAAACCATAATCAAGCACTTTCTGTTGCATTCGCAGGACTTCTTCGTAATTTGCACCCGAAGTACTGAAATCAGAAAGTAATAGTTCAGTGGTTTTACGCGCTAAATTTTCTTGCTCTTTGTACAAAATTACCTTTCGGGCAGCATCGTCCATTTGTTGCATGATTTGTTGATATTGAACCATTAACTCGTTTTTCAAACTAATGGTTTGCTGGTTGTTGGCTTCTTTCATGTATTTGGCTTCATTCTGCATGGCCGTATATTTCTTACGATAAATGGGTATCGAAACAGAAATCATTGGCATAATCATATCGTTGCCATTCATCATGGAAGTATTACCAGCACGTGGTTGAATAACCATATAATTGAGTCCTAAACCCAGCATTGGCAATCCCATTTTCTTCGCTTTTTCTTGCATGGCGGTATAAGATTCTGATTCGTTGTGCAGCATGGCCAACATAGAGTTATTCGACAAAATACTGTCGGTAATGACCGCTTTATCCATGGGTAGCATTTCCAATTCTACTTTATTTGTAATTTCTATCCGAATAGTCAAATCTCTGTTCAATAAAGCATTAAAACTAAGTTCTTGCGTTTTTCGTTGGTCAATGAGTCCAGCCAATCGGTTCTGTTGGTCCAGTATTTCCATTTTCACCCGCAATACATCCTGCAATCCTGATTTGGGACTACCCATTCCTGACGACATGCT
>JBBSCW010000195.1:0-6662 GCA_038249855.1 Bacteroidales bacterium | reverse complement strand
CTCCACAGGCGCTCCGGTGATAATCATTCCATCATAATTACTCTTCTTTATCTCTTCAAAAGTTTTATAAAAAGTCAATAGATGTTCTATTGGTGTATTTTTAGAACAATGGGATTCCATGTGTAGGAAGTCAATTTCAATTTGCAGAGGCGAATTCGACAACAGCCGTATCAAATCAGTTTCAGTGGTAATTTTTATCGGCATCAAATTGAGAATCACTATTTTTAATGGACGAATTTCCTGTGTAGAAGCACGCTCGGAATCCATGACAAATATATTTTCTTGAAGTAGTACTTCGACAGCAGGCAGCGTAAAAGGGATATTTAATGGCATAATAGTCTTTTGTAAAGTGTTGGTTTAGTTGTACTTCCTGTATAATTCCCAATAAGCAGTACTACCCATAAAATCGTTTAAGAAAGCATCCAACTTTTCCAAAAGTCGAGGCGAATTTATATTCACCAACCAACCATGATTTTGATTAAAGCCCAATGCCAATGAGATATCAATGTTGGGATATTGTTTTTGCAATTTTTTAGCTAAATCTTCGTTGCAAATCGTATTTTTCAGCCGTCCTTCCGATACCAATCGAACCAAAGTTTCAGTACTTACATTCTTCAATTCCACAATGTAAATTTTAGCTGCAATTTCGTCCGAGAGATGACGAATTCTCATTTTATAAGGAGAATTAAGAGGAATATAAATGGTATCATCAGCCAAATCCAATTGTTTTTGTATAGTCTGTTTTGATAACGAATCAGTATTAATTAACTGCACAAGTACTTGTCGAGTACTGACTATTGTTTTGCTAAAATTTACTTTATCCTTAAACTCTGTGGTAAATGGGACAATATTGGCTACTACATCATATTCGCCATCAATTAATCCATCAATCGACTTTTGCAAATCGTTTTGCTCCGAAATTTCCAATTCTACTCCCAGACTATCGGCAAACATTTTAATTATTTCAAATTGAAAGCCGTACACACTGTCCTTTTTAAGCGAAGAACCCATGCTGCTACTATCAGTAACCACAGATATTCTTCCTGACTCTAATATTTGAGCTAAATCACGTTTTTGTGGCTTTGATTTTACAACAAAAAAGATCACAGTTGCAATAACCAAAACCATTGAAATAGCAACAATTAAAATACGATTATTTTTCATTTTGCAAATTTGGATGTATTGGAAACAAAGAGATTGTTAATCGTAGAAGTTCCAAGTTAGTCCGATTTTAACAACAGCGGGATTGATTGGATAGTTTGGCATTGAATAATAAACAGCTTTCATAAATAATTGGTTCACATGATAATACTCAATATAAAAACGAGTACGTTTCAAATGGAAGTTTGCATACACATTCATCACTGGATAATCCCCAATGGACATAGTGTTTTGATTGTAAAATTGTCCGATGGCTGGCATATAACCTGGTGCGTTGTAGGCTGTATGAAATCTCACATTGGTACCTAATTGTACACTCAGTACATTAAACCATTTATCGTGAAAATACAAATTATGATACAAGGCAAGCATTGGCAAAGGCAAAACTTCTTGATTAGAACTTAACTGATACGCCACATTATTTTCGAGGGCAAATTTTCCAAGATGAAAATCAAGCTTTAATTGTGCCGAAATCACTTGTACATTTCCATCGAACTGAGTAGGCAAAGCCAAAGAATCAAAATAAACTTGTTTCGATATATTTTCCAAATTCACCAGCAGTGAAAGCGAGCGAGTCGGGATTGAAAATTCACCACCTAAATGAGTTTTGTAAGTCTTTGAGAAATCATTGTCCCATCGAAAATGGTTCGAGTCATATTTTTTAAGAAAGAATGAAGGCTCAGAACTGTTCACAAAGCCATTGGCACGAAGAGCAATCGTATCTTTCCATAGGCGGAAAAAACCACCGAGTCTTGCTTCTAAGTTAAAGTCTCCAGCTTTGTATCCTGCAAAATTCAATTCGCCTAAAAACCGATAAGTAAACTGCTGCCCTTTTTCTTTGGATAGTATTCCACCCAATTTGGTGTTGGATTTGTTTTGATTTACCATAGTACTATCTATCTTATAACCAAACTGTTCTATGTCGTTTTCAAGATAAGCAGTTAACCCAAATTGCATCCATTTATTGAATTCTTCGGCCAAATTAACCGACAATCGATTAGTCAGTTTTGTAAATGAATTTGAGTCATTCGTAAGTTTATCAGGCAAATAGGTATTTTTATAGAATTTCTTTTCTACAGTTTTCTCATAATAGCGTTTACTAATTCTATCCAACTGAATAGTGTGCATAAAACGGGTAACGGGTATAAATTCCGTTTCGGTACTGTCTTTTGACTCTTTTACTTTTCGGTTGAATCCCAAGCTATATTGCTGATTATAATGTACTTGAAGATGCTTATAAGTAGATTGTACGTCTCCTACGAAATTTACGGGAAAGTTAACAGTAGCAGTATAGCCATAAGCTGGATTCGTTAGATACGAGGACTCCGTGATACCTCCATTTTCGATAGAATTATAATCATTGGTAGCAAAAAGCCCAGTAGCTGAATATTTTTTCCCATTGTAAGTCCCGAATACACTTCCTGAGAATCTTTTCACACTTTGCTTTTGATATTCTCCCCGCGCATAAATATAGTCGAGCGTTGTACCAAGATTAAGATTTTTATTGGCGTTAGCCGTAAACATAAAAGCAATTTGATCTTCTTCCCGAAAATTAGTGCCACCCGTTAGGTATTTTAGGTAACTAAATGGGGTTTTGGTATTATAAAAAGTAGCAGTTTCTATCTGAGTAATATAGGCAAAATATGGTTCGGAAAACATAAAGTCGGTCGAATTTGGTCTGTCAAAATAGAGTTTCGACTGCAGTGGCGAACCTAAATTTCCATTGAAAGAGTTGGAGATACTGAAACGATCGATTGAGTTAACATCTTGAAAATTAAGATGAACAGTATCAACTGGTATAGAATCGACTGTACCAAATTTATCACTTATTTTCCATGTTTTCACAAATCGATAGTCATCGGGAACTTGTGAGAAAAGCTGAGTGTAAGTAAATATAACGAAGATAAATGTTAATGTAAACTGCTTCACAATTACGAATATTTAAAATAAAATCCAATTGTGTAGTACTTATTTTAAGTAATTTGAAAAATAAGTGATAATATAGGTTTGCTATTTAACTTACAACAATTTAGGATTGCAAAGATACAAAAAATAATACGCTCAGTTTGTCAATAATTTTTAAAATAAATACTACTCATACAAATTTACTTTAACTCCGATACAAAACATAATTAGCTGATTAATAAATTAATGCGTTTTATATTGAAATTCAAAACAACAAAATTGTGCTCTTAAATACTATTTAAGCTTTCGTTACTTCATTTACCAATACCTTTCCATCCACAAAATCTTGAATATTCTGTAAGGTTGTTTCAGCAATATTCGCCAAAGCTTCCTTAGTAAAAAATGCCTGATGCGAAGTTACTATCACATTATTAAAAGATAATAAACGAGCCAAAACATCATCGTCCATGACCCTGTTCGACCTATCTTCAAAAAAATAGTCACTTTCTTCCTCATAAACATCTAAGCCAGCCGCACCAATTTTCTTGCTCTTTAAGCCTTGAATTAAAGCTTGTGTATGTATCAATTTTCCACGTCCGGTATTAATTATCATTACGCCATCTTTCATTTTTTGAATGGAATCAAAATCGATAATATACTCAGTTTCCTTATTGAGCGGACAATGCAGCGATATTATATCTGCGTTTTTATACAAATTATCTAAGTCGGTATACTCTATTTGATACTGCTTGGCAAAATCATGATCAGGATAAACATCATAAGCCAGCACCTTTAAACCCATACTGCAAAGCGTTTTTATCAATATTTTAGCAATTTTCCCCGTACCAATAATTCCGGCAGTTTTTCCATGCATATCGAAACCCATCAAACCATGTAAAGCAAAATTACCTTCGCGAGTACGGTTATACGCTTTGTGAGTTTTCCTATTCAAAGTTAACATCAGAGCCAAGGTATGCTCTGCCACAGCATAAGGTGAATATGCAGGTACTCGGACCACTTTTATTCTATCCTTAGCCGCTTTCAAATCCACATTATTGTAACCCGCACAGCGCAACGCAATCAATTTTACACCATTATTTACCAATTCGTCTATCACATCGGCATCTACTACGGCATTAACAAAAATACAAACCACATCGACTCCTTTTGTCAAAGCTACATTATTGATATTCAGGTGTCCTTTGAAGTACTTAATTTCAAATCCAAACTGACTATTTACTTGATTGAACGAAGTTTCATCGTACGATTTATTATCAAAAAAAGCTATTTTCATATTCCAAAGTCTTTTATTAGTTGTGTAATATAACGGATTTGTAGTGATATAGTTAGAACAACACAACTGTCGTAACGAGTATATAAAGATTAATAAAAGTTTAGTGATTACAATAAAGTTGCTCGCAAATAATTGTATTACAATATATTATAAATAACAAAGTTTGCTGAAAGTCCATATCATTAACGATAAGTTTACAGCAAACTTTACATATTTTAATTCAATACCTAAGACCCGCCAATACATTCATATTCAAAACCTAAACTTTTCAATTCATTTTTATCATAAATATTGCGTCCATCGAGAATCAAATTCGATTTCATACTTTTTCTGATTACGCCCCAACTTGGCATCCTAAATTCTTTCCATTCGGTAACTACCATAAGAACATCGGCATCCAATACGGCATCGTATATATCTTTGGCAAAAACTATTCTATTTTCAAAATCGAGATTCATTTTTGTTAATGCTAAGCGTGCCTCCTCCATTGCTACAGGATCGAATACACGAATAAAACAGCCTGTTTCGAGTAATTTCTTTATTAAAACCAATGAGGGAGCTTCACGCATATCATCTGTATTGGGTTTAAATGATAATCCCCAGATAGCTATTGTTTTAGCTTCTAAATTATTATTGCTGTGTTTTTGTAATTTCTTAAAAAGAATTTCCTTTTGGTTATCATTCACTTCTTCTACCACTTTCAACACTTTTAAATCATAACCTTTTAGTTCGGCCGTATTTATCAAAGCTTTCACATCTTTCGGGAAACACGATCCGCCATAACCACAACCCGGATACAAAAATTTACTACCAATGCGTTGATCTGTACCAATTCCTTTGCGTACCATATTGACGTCAACGCCCAAAAGCTCACATAAATTTGCTATATCATTCATAAAGCTAATCCGAGTTGCAAGCATGGCATTGGCGGCATATTTGGTCATTTCAGCCGAAGGAATATCCATAAAAATCACCCTGAAATTATTCAGCAAAAATGGTCGGTACAGCTTAGTCATCATCTCTTTTGCCTTTTCACTCTCCACTCCCACCACTACTCTATCTGGACTCATAAAGTCGTTTATTGCATCACCTTCCTTCAAAAATTCAGGATTTGAAGCCACATCAAACTCGATATTAAGTCCGCGTATATCTAATTCCTTCTGGATGATTTCACGTACCAATTCGGCAGTGCCAACTGGAACTGTACTTTTGGTAACCAACAACACGTATTGATTCATGTTTTTGCCAATAGATGCAGCCACTTCCAATACATATTTCAGGTCGGCACCTCCATCTTCGTCGGGTGGAGTACCCACAGCACTAAAAACAACTTGAACCTGATCTAAAACATCTGTAATTTGGGTAGTGAAATGTAACCTTTCAGCTTTCACATTCCGCATAACCATATCTTCGAGTCCTGGTTCGTATATTGGTATTATGCCATTTTTAAGTCCTTCTATTTTGGTCTTATCAATATCGACACAACTAACATCAACCCCCATTTCGGCAAAACAGGCTCCAGAAACCAAACCTACATATCCTGTACCTACTACTGCTATTTTCATTGTGGAATAAAATTATCGGCTTAAATAATTAGTTAACACACGTTTAACACCCACTTCTAACATAACAGTTGGTTGCCAACCCAAATTATTCAATTTCGTTGAATCCATCAATTTTCGTGGAGTTCCATCAGGTTTAGTAGAATCCCAATGAATTTCGCCTTGATAATCAACAATATTACGAACTAATTCAGCCAATTCTTTGATAGTAATATCGGACCCGAAACCAGCATTAACATGCGAAGGAAGTGTATTTGGTGCATCGTAATTCATAAGTAAAAAAACACTTGCATCGGCCATATCATCTACATGAAGAAATTCACGCAAAGGTGAACCCGTTCCCCAAAGTGTAATCAAAACTGATTTTTCGGTTTTGGAAATGCCATATTTCGCCAAAACATTTATAATAATATCATCGCTGTAAGTTCCATTCACACCTTCGATAGCTAATTTATCCAAATCATTACGCAGTGCAACCCAATCATTATTCATTAAGTATTTACCTAATAACATTTTACGAATCAGAGCTGGCAAAACGTGCGACTTTTCTAAATCGTAGTTGTCATTTTGTCCGTAAAGATTGGTTGGCATTATCGAAATGAAATTTGAACCGTACTGACTATGATAGGCTTCGCACATTTTTATTCCAGCAATTTTAGCAATTGCATAAGGTTCATTGGTATCTTCGAGCAAGCCAGTCAGCAATGATTCTTCTTTAATAGGTTGCTCTGCCAATCGTG
>JBBSCW010000194.1:0-6672 GCA_038249855.1 Bacteroidales bacterium | reverse complement strand
ATTTTGCTTTTGACCCCCAAACCCCCAAATGGGGGCTTTAAGACCAAAATTTTTATTTTTAGAATATGCAAATATCACTCTTTCTCCCCCATTTGGGGGTTGGGGGGTCGATAAAATTTCAACTTATATAAACTCTATTAGCTACGCTTAAATACTTATATTTTTAATTCAATATTGAAAGAATGGAGTTTAATTCTCATTGTTTAATTTCTATCTAATGAAGTAAGTTGCAATCGAATTGTAAACACTCTCCTAACATCATTATTGGCAAATTGAACAACCTTCGCATTTTGATAATTCCCCACGTAAACGTTTCTCTACCAACAATTTCATTCTGTCTTTCAGCGCATCAATACGAATGTTTTCAATTACATCGGCAGTAAATGCAAACATCAGTAATAAACGTGCCTCAGTTTCAGGAATTCCACGTTGGCGCATATAGAACATGGCCGATTCGTCGAGTTGACCAATAGTAGCACCATGCGAACATTTAACGTCGTCGGCATAAATTTCCAATTGAGGTTTGGTTCTCATTTTTGCACTGCGATTCAACAGAATATTTTTATTTGTCTGAAAAGCAGCTGTCTTTTGAGCGTCACGTGCTACATAAAGTTTTCCTGTAAATCCACCTTTGGAATTATCATCGAGTACATATTTGAATAACTCAGTACTTTGACAATTGGGCTTGTTGTGCAAAATAGAGGTATAATTGTCAACTTGTTGATTTTTGTCGCCAATCACCATTCCTGAAAGTGAAGTTTCACAATGTTCACCATTAAGGTCTATTTCTATTGTGTTTCGAGTAAGTCCGTTGTGTAAAGTGATGATGTTTGTCAGTACATTGGATGATTCCTTTTGCTCGATGAGTAAAGTGGCTAAGTTTGTTGTCCGATTGTGTGTGTTTTCTAATTTATAATGTTCGTAAGTAGCATTTTCGGCTACAAAAACTTCCGTAAGTCTATTGCTTATAAAACGGACACTATCTATGGTGTGGTCGCAAACCAATAATTGTGCACCTGCACCTTTTTCAAGAATAATCAAATTATGACTATTGGCCATAAAATCCACATCAGAGCGCATCATATTAATTAATTGTATCGGTCTGTCAAGCTGGACATTTTCAGGTAGATACATAAATAATCCATCTTGTGCAAATGCTCCATTGAAGGCAATTAATCCATCATTTTTTTCCGAAGTTAGTTTCCCATAATACTTGTCTACTAATTCTGGATATTTTTCGCAAGCCTCTTTGAGTGAGCAGATGATAACATTTTCAGGCAAGGATGCATTGCGCTCATCGTTTACTGGATAAAAACCATCATTCAGTACAAAATACAAATAGGATTGAATTCCTGGCACATCGCATTTGAATACATCGTAAGGATTAACTGGAATGTCCAATCGATTGATATTTAAACCATAATCGAACGAAATTGCTTCCGTCAGGTCAGTATATTTATAATTTTCAAGCTTAGAAGATGGGAAACCTAACTTTTCGAAAAGTGCAAACGAATCATCTCTCGTCACATTCATTATTGATGCTGAATGTTGTTTTATCAGTTCGCTGTGCTGCTTGTATAAATTGATATATTCATCCCCGCCAAATTTTCCATTTTGAGCAGGAGTCGAACTGTCATTATTTACTATATTGTTGTTCATTTTTTTGAATTTAAAATGAGAAATAAATTCCAAAATGGGAAATTATAAATCTCCAAATTGAAATAATTAGTAAGCTGCTACTTCCTGTTTAATCCAGTCGTAACCTTTTGCTTCGAGTTCGAGTGCCAAGTTTTTATCACCGGTTTTCACAATTCTTCCATCGTAAAGCACATGTACAAAATCGGGAACAATATATTCCAATAAGCGTTGGTAATGCGTAATAAGGATTGTTGCATTATCAGCTCTTTTCAGTTTGTTCACACCATTGGCAACAACACGTAAAGCATCAATGTCAAGCCCCGAGTCGGTTTCGTCGAGAATAGATAAACTAGGATCGAGCATGGCCATTTGGAAAATTTCATTCTTTTTTTTCTCACCACCCGAAAAACCTTCATTCACCGATCGACCAGTAAGTTTGCTGTCCATCTCCACTAATTCTTTCTTCACACGCATTAAACGTAAAAAATCGGTTGCCGAAATTGGATCCTGATTTCTATATTTACGTTGCTCGTTGATAGCAGTACGCATAAAATTCACCATACTTACGCCTGGAATTTCAACAGGATATTGGAAACTAAGGAAAATACCCTCATTGGCACGTTTTTCTGGTGTCAGTTCTAATAAATCTTTCCCATGAAATTTCACTTCACCTTGTGTTACTTCAAATGAAGGATTACCTGTAAGTACTGCAGCCAAAGTAGATTTTCCAGAACCATTAGGTCCCATAATTGCATGAATTTCACCTGGGCGAACTACTAAATTCAGTCCTTTTAATATTTCTTTGCCATCAATATTGGCATGTAAGTTCTTAATTTCTAACATATTTAGCTCCTATATTTCCCCAAAGGGATTTCCCATTTCTACAAGGGCTTGGGAAGTTATTATTTTATATTTTTATTTTTCTATCTATTAATTCCCCCTTGGGGGATTTAGGGGGCTTTAACCAACAGAGCCTTCGAGTGTGATTTGTAATAATTTTTGCGCTTCCACGGCAAATTCCATAGGTAATTTATTGAGAACTTCTTTGGCGTAACCATTCACAATTAATCCAACTGCATCTTCTGTAGATATTCCTCTTTGATTACAATAGAAAATCTGGTCTTCGCTAATTTTCGAGGTTGTTGCTTCGTGTTCAACTATGGCTGTTTCGTTATTTACTTCCATATAGGGGAACGTGTGAGCACCGCATTTGTCACCAAGCAACAAACTGTCGCATTGTGAAAAATTACGAGCGTTATCGGCTTTAGCACCTACACGAACTAATCCACGATAACTGTTGTTGCTTACACCAGCCGAAATACCTTTTGATAAAATATGGCTGCGGGTATTTTTACCCAAGTGTATCATTTTTGTTCCTGTATCAGCTTGTTGGTGATGATTGGTAACTGCCACCGAATAAAATTCTGCCGACGAATTATCTCCTTGCAAAATACAGCTTGGATATTTCCAAGTTACTGCCGATCCCGTTTCTACCTGAGTCCAAGAGATTTTCGACCCATTTCCTTTGCAAATACCACGTTTTGTTACGAAATTATAAATTCCACCCACTCCATTTTTATCGCCAGGATACCAGTTTTGAACTGTGGAGT
Organism: Bacteroidales bacterium; assembly: GCA_038249855.1. Taxonomy (GTDB): domain Bacteria; phylum Bacteroidota; class Bacteroidia; order Bacteroidales; family Paludibacteraceae; genus Paludibacter. The sequence continues at coordinate 3,424 of JBBSCW010000194.1, read as the reverse complement.
ATTTAACTTCTGCATTGGTCATGGCTACAATTTCTACTATGGCCGCATGAAGTTGATTTTCATCACGCATCGGCGCTGTACATCCTTCGAGGTAAGAAACATAACTATCATCATCGGCCACAATAAGCGTACGCTCAAACTGACCAGTATTTGCTGCATTGATACGGAAATAAGTAGACAATTCCATGGGGCAACGAACGCCTTTGGGGATGTATACGAAGGAACCATCGCTAAAAACAGCTGAATTCAGAGCTGCAAAGAAATTGTCGCTAATTGGTACCACCGACGACATATATTTTTGAATCAAATCTGGATGATGTTCTACAGCATCGCTGAAAGAGCAAAAAATAATACCTTTTTCAGCTAAAGATTCCTTAAAAGTGGTTTTTACAGATACACTATCCATTACAGCGTCGACTGCGATACCAGATAGAGCCATTTGTTCTTCGAGCGGAATACCCAGTTTGTTAAAAGTTTTCAACAATTCCGGATCCACCTCATCTAAACTTTTTAGAGTGTTTTTACGAGGAGCAGCATAGTATGAAATCGCCTGATAATCAATCTCAGGAATAGTTAAATGTGCCCATTCAGGCATTTTCATCGTTTGCCACTTACGAAAAGCTTTAAGCCTATATTCGAGCATCCATTCGGGTTCATTTTTCTTTGCCGAAATTATTCTCACTACATCTTCATTCAAACCAATAGGAATTATATCAGTCTCAATATCAGTGGTAAAGCCGTATTTGTAATCGCTCTGAGTTACTTCATGTAAAATATCTTCTGCCATATTGTTTTTAATATTTTCTGTTTTGGGGCAATAAACTATTGATTGTCTGCTAACAGTATGCAAAAATAAGAAAAAAAAAGCACGTTTCCGTGCGTCTATTGCATTGGTAATAACACGCTAATAACATCTCATGGTTCGTTTTTGTTTTGAGAATGTATAAACATTGAGTTTTTTTATTCTACAAATTTATAATTTGATCAGTTTTTACTTGATAGCTTTTGTATGAAAATGTATTTTTAGCCAATATATCGCCACATTTCAGTATATTTATTGTAATCGTTGCAGTATAATTGTATAGTTCACTACAAATTTACTCTACATTCGATAATAGTTGTGCTAAAAAAATGGATTTAAAGAATTATTATTGTAGTTTTGTATTCAAATTTAATTTTAACAGCAAAATTATTTGAGAATGTTTCGCATCAACAAATGTTTGGTTAGCAAAAATCAACCATTTTTAAATATTATCGTTTTTACGGTTTTAAGTTTTTTGGCTAGTTGCTCGTGGCTTCCAAACGATTTGAAGCGTGCAGAAGAAATTATTGAAAATCAGCCCGATTCCGCTTTAAAAATTCTACAAAAACTCCCCGACCATAATTTTATATCTGATGCTGACCGTGCCAATTATGGCATACTTTATTTTGAGGCCTTGGATAATACCAAATCTGATTTAAAGCCCGACTCCATTATCAATTTTTCACTGAATTATTACTTACGCCATTCTGATAATCTAAAATTAGCAAAAGCCTATTATTTCAAGGCTAAAACCCTTAAGCTTTCCCAACGATTTGATGATGCTACAGAGCTTTATCTTAAATCACTTAAATTATTGGATAACGGCAAAAACTATAAACTTTTAGGAAAAATATATTCCGATATTGCTGATATCAGTACCATTCAAAACGATTATCCCGAAGCACTTAAAAAGTACAAAGAGTCAATAGAGTTTTTTTATCAATCAGGTGATACAGTTGAAGTAAGTTACCGCAATATATACATAGGACGAGTTTATCGTTTTATGAAAGACTATAAAACAGCACTCAATTATTATAGAAAAACCCTACAACAGACGAATGATTCGTTGACCAATGGTTTGGCATATCAGGAAATGGGGATTAATTATTCAAAAGCTAAAAAATATGATTCTGCAGAGTTTTATTTAAGAAAAAGTTTGAAATATCCATATACGTTTAATAATTACGCAATTAGAAATTATTTTTTGTCTGAAATATTTTTAGATCAAACAAGATTTGATTCTGCAAGCCTCTACGCTCACAGTGCATTAGAATACCCTTCCACTTATTTTAATAAACGAGATTGTTATAGAATATTGGTAAATACTGAATATATATTGGGTAATATCAAACAGATGGCTACCTATATGACTAAATATCAGGAATGTACAGACTCCGTTCGTAAAATTGAAACCCAGACTAAGTCGTCTGTTCTGGAAGATTTGTATCAAAGTTCGGACAAAGTCAGCAAATCCCGCAGGTATTTGTTGATGTTGGGATTCATATTGGTTATTCTTGCTATAATTAGTACCTTAATAGTCTTGCAGTTACGGTTGCGGAATAAACGCAAAGAAGAGAAACTTAAGTTGACAGAAGAGAAACTAAGTACAAATCAGGGTATTTTTAAGGAAAACTTGATACTCAAAACAGAGGAAATGAAGATAGCACAAAACCCTCAGTTTAAAAAAGCGACTATATCTGAAAGAGAAATTATGACAAAAGAACTTTACGAAGTTTGTTTGCATATCAACGATTGGGACTTATTTAAAAAATTGATGAATCAAACATTCAATAATATTATTAGCCATTTGGAATTAAATTTCAAAGAGCTTAATCACAAAGAAATGTATTGGTGTTGTCTTTATTTGTTGAACGTACCCAATGCCGATATGGCTCTAATCTTAGAAAGCCAAACCGCCAGCCTCTATAAACTCAAACAACGCATTGCCCAAAAACTTAATCTGAAAAGTACCAAGGAATTGGAGCAATATCTAATTGATATTTCAAGTAAGGCTTTGAATGCATAAATTCAGTTTCTGATAATTCGCATACCCCCTAAACAGGTCAATTATGACCTGTTTTTTGTTACAAAAAAGTCTTGTCCTAAAATTTCCATTTTGTCATATTATAACTTACACGTTTACAGTGCTTTAAAAAATGGCTTGTCCTAAATATTTTTTGCTGAAAATTTGGAAACTAGTCATTGTGTCTATATCTTAGCACCATCAAATTATCCCATTTTGGGTCGTACCGAATAGTTCAACAATTTTAAAAAATATCATTGGTCATGAAAAAAATTAATTTCAAAAATTTCGCTGTCACAGCTTTTGTATTGTTATTGGCATCTACCAATTTGTGGAGTATAGATTATCCGCTAAAAAAGGACAATACAGATCCAGGTTCTGTAACACTTGGAATTGGTTCAAGAGTAGCTTCTACCTCTTTTAGTAGATCTATGTCTGTTATTATTCCAGTAAGCATGGAGGTTGAAACTAACGAGTTAGCAGTTTACTTCAAATATGCGGTAGGTGGTGCTTATGTTAGTGTAGAAGACGAAAATGGTGCAGTTGTTATCTCTACAGTTGTAGATACAACCAACGAATTAGAATTTTACTTCCCAGTT
>JBBSCW010000193.1:0-6716 GCA_038249855.1 Bacteroidales bacterium | reverse complement strand
ATAACGCTTTTTTAGTGAGCCTCTTGTCGGATTCGAACCAACGACCCCGAGATTACAAATCACGTGCTCTGGCCAACTGAGCTAAAGAGGCAAGTGGATAAGCCCCCTACATCGCACCGCTACAACTATCTACCCTTGCTGCGGTCAAGCCCTGGGGGAGTTCGAAAGGAGCTGGTCGTGTAGGACTTATCCGGCGACAAAAGTAGTATATTTTCCTGAATTGGCAAGGCTTTTGGCTTTTATTTTTGCGGAATTTTCTTAGTAGGCTCATTTTCAGTAATGTTTATTTTAATAATTTATAGATTTCAGAATAAACGTAACAGTCAAGTTTTGCTTATAAATCAGAAAAGTGGCAATTCAATTGTTTTCTTGAATTGCCACTCGACTAAATATCAATAATTTGAAAGATATTTTCTATTTTGCGTTTGTATTCCCAATTTCAGTTTCTTCAAACTCGATATTGTCAATACAAGCATAAGCTGGTGTATTCATTCCATATTCTACGCTGCTATCACTCGATTCCATAGTAAACTTAATTTTATCTACTTCATTCAGTTTCACTAAATCCACTTTAGTCCATTTATTTATCATGATATTTTTACCAGCTCTGAAATCAGCCAAGTAAAATTCAACTTTTGCCGTTTCTACTTCATTTTTGTATCCAGTTATAATTAGTTTAAACCAATCTCCTGCTACAAATTTTTTGCTGTACATACTGCCAAATTTCATATCGAGGTATGCATAAGTGCTGTTATTCAGCATCATACTCTTGAAGGTGTAATTGTAAACTTTGGAAGGATTGACAACAATTGTTCCTGGTTGATATAAAACAGCATATTTTTTTGATTTTAAAGCGCCATTACCACTAATCGAACTGTATTGGTTTTCGTATCGAGCGGTAGTTGAGTCGGTTTTCGAGGAGCAAACAATTCCACCATCCCAAAATTCATCCTTGTTGAGACTGAAAGTTGCATTTCCGGAAATGAAACTTTTTGAACTGGAAATTCCCATTTCGTTCAGAGTCACATCTTCAAAATCAATCACTATGGATTTTACATCCGAATCGGGATTACATGATGTGAAAATCAAACTGATGATTGCAATTGCACTTAATAAAAAATACTTTTTCATTTTTCTTTTAATTAATTGTTTATAAAATAGTTACATAAAAATACATGTAATTAAAACACAATGATTGCTAAGGGCTAAAATGAATGATAGGGTTAAATATAAGATAAACAATACACCATAAATGGCGATTACTAAGCTTAAATTTTTGCAATTTATTCCCGAGAGCAAAAAATATGATATAAATATGGCAGGTCTTCTGACTTACTCCCGAAATTGAACGCCTTCCCATTTAAAAAATGATAGATTACAGTGGACTTGTTGTCCGCCGTCTGTCGTCTTTCTAACAGTGGCAAAAGTGTTGTTCAATACGTTTTAACTCTGTCTTCTTTTATGGAGTTCAGAGCTTTGGAGTTTACAGCAGCGGGTACTGTTTCGGATTCTCACCGAATTCCCTTTTATCGTAACTTTGAAGTTTATAAAGTCCCGATACCAAAATTCAGTGCAAATATAAGCCAATTATTTGGTTTTTTAAAACTTAAATTTAATTGTATTGTTTATATTCTCAAGGTATTTTGCTGATTATGTTTTTTCTTACGACCATTCAGGCACAGTATTTGTAAATGTTGAAAATAGTATTAATTTTGTGGATGTAAAATTGAATATGTTGATTCTATAATTTGTTTGGACATTTAAAATTAATAATATAAAGTAAAAAACTAGCTCAAAGAAAATTACACAATAATTGCTAAATATGTACCATTTAATAAATTAAACTTATGAAAAAAATTCTGTTATTTCTTTTTATTGCCGCACTTACAGCTTCGTGCACCGAAGACACAAACGATGTGCAATGGAAAATTGTAAACCTTGTTGTTAAACAAAATGATTGGAAGTTAAATACCGATGCTGACGGGTTGAATAAGTTTTATTCTTATAAATTTGCAATGCCTGAAATTTCTCCTGCAATTTTTAATACAGGTTCTTTGTCTACCTACGTTGTTCTTGATAATGCTCAACAGGCATTACCTTATGTTAGACATTATGAAGATAAAAATGGTTCTTTATGGACTCGGACAGTCGACTGTGATTATGCTATAAATGAGATGAATATATATGTAACAAACTCTGATTTTGCAGATGATATTCCAGAAACAATGAATTTCAGGGTGGTGTTGATGTGGTAAATATAGAAGCGTTTTTACCGTCGGCTGACTCTAAAAATATATTAGATGAATGAGCAAACCCGAAGATTTATCAAGGAACATGAGCATGATGATGTTTTCGACTTGAGTTTACAACTTAGAGGAAGTGCTCATATAGATGCTGATTTAGTCATTAGGCAGATAAATGGTCGGAATAAAATCAAGACAAAAGTTCCGACTTTCTATCAAAATGATGAAATTCTTTATCCTGTGAATCTTTCATTGGAGCAAGCATCGTCGGAAATCACGGCTCAATATAAATCAAAACTCTGTAAAGGGAATACGCTAGTCGACCTTACTGGTGGTTTTGGTATTGATTGCAGTTTTATGGCTTGCATTTTCCAAAAAGTTATCTATGTTGAACGAAATGAAGAGCTATGTAAACTAGCTCTTCATAATTTCAATGTACTGCAACAAAAACATATAGAGGTAGTTAACGAAGATGCTATAGATTATCTATCGAAAATGGATGCGGTAGATTGTATCTATTTGGATCCGGCTCGACGAAACATTCAGGGTAAAAAAGTATTTATGTTGGTCGACTGTGAACCAGATGTGTCAAAGCATTTTGATTTACTACTTTCAAAATCTAATATACTGATTGTTAAGCTTTCACCCATGCTTGATATTACTCAGTTATTAACTGAATTAAAGTGTATAGATGAAGTACATATTATTTCTGTGGATAATGATTGTAAAGAAGTTTTGCTTGTAGCCAGAAAAAACTCAGCAAATACTCTTTTATTCAAGACTGTGAATTTTGTAAAATCAGGAATTCAAGAATATTGCTTTAAAAAAGAAATAGAGATTAATTCTGAACCTGACTATACAAACCAACCCAAACGATTTTTGTACGAACCGAATGCATCTGTATTAAAAGCTGGAGCATTCAAATCCATAGCCAGTGCTTTTCAGCTCGAAAAATTACATGTGAATACACATTTATATACATCCGATGAATTTGTTTCTGATTTCCCTGGGCGTATTTTTGAGGTGGAGATTGTGTATGGAAACAGTAAAAATGAGCTTAAACGGATGTCGCAAAACACTCCAAAAGCCAATATTAGCGTTCGGAATTACGTGCTCAGTGTAGATGAATTACGAAAAAAATCGGGGATCAAAGAAGGTGGAGAGAAATATATTTTTGCTTGCAAATTAGCTGATAATGAGTTTGCATTTATTCAATGCCGCAAATATGAATAATCTCTATTGTGTAGAATATATTACTTTTAATTTGTCCCCAATAAATCGCGTGCATTTTGTACCGAAGCTTCTGTTAGTTTCTCTCCACTAAGCATTTGAGCTAGTTCTGTAATTCGTTCTTCCTCTGTCATTTTTACAATGTGAGTTTCTGTTTGAATTCCCGAATCATCTTTATAAACACGATAATGATGATTACTTTTGGCAGCAATCTGTGGCAAGTGTGTAATAGTAATTACTTGCATCGATGCACTCATCAATCCCATAATTTCACCCATTCGGTGAGCTATTTCTCCTGAAACTCCAGTGTCAATTTCATCAAAAATAATAGTCGGAAGTCCAGATCTATCGGCTATTAAGTATTTAAGAGAAAGCATTAATCTAGAAACCTCACCGCCTGATGCAATCAACTGTACTGGCTGAATGGGACGGTTTTTATTAGCAGAAAAATAAAACTGAACCTCATCGATTCCATGTGGCAAATAATTCTCAATCTTGCTCAACTGAACCTTGAACTGTATGTTCGGCATTCCTAATTTAGTGAGTTGTTCCACCATGTGCTTTTCAATTGGCTCCACGGCTTGCAGGCGACTTTCATGTAAGTCATTAGCCAATTGCTGAACTAAGCCAAAGCTGCTGTCTATCTGTTTTCTCAACTCAATTATATCGTCATCGAACGATTCTATTTTACTAAGTTGTAATTCAAAGTTCTCTTTGATAACAATTAATTCGGCAACAGATTCAACTTTGTATTTTTTTTGTAAAGTATAAATATCGCTTAATCTGCTTTGAATCAGCTCTAAACGTTGGGGATCGTATTCTACTTTATCAATGAAAGAGTCAATTTCAGAAGAAATATCCTTTAAATCAATATAGGTTGATTGTAATCGGTCGAACCAAGTATTTCCTTCGGCGATGTATTTCTTAATTTTAGCAATTGATGCAATTGATTCTTTTAGAGATGGTAATATTGCCTGTTCAGCATCTAAAAGTTGAGTTGAATTTGAAAGCTCTGTCTTGATTTCTTCGGAATGAAGCAAGGATTCTTGCTCTTGTTCAAGTTGTTCCTGCTCGTCAGCAATTAGCTTAGCGTCAGATAGTTGATTGTATTGAAATTGTATATAATCTAATTCTGCAGCAAGGCGAGCTGCCGACTGTTCTTTCAGTTTTAAATCGGCCAATAATTGTTGCCAAGCTCCGAATTTTTGTTGGTAATTTACGAGTAGTTCAGCATTTTCGGCAATTGCATCCACTACTTCAAGCTGATAATTGTCATTTGAAAGTAACAGATTGTCATGCTGCGAATGAATATCAATCAACTGTATAGTTAATTCACGCAACAAATTGAGCGAGACTGGTGTGTCGTTAATAAATGCCCTCGATTTTCCTGAATTAACAATTTCCCTACGTATCAGACATGAAGAGTTTGAAAGATCTAAATCGTTGCTTTGAAAGAAATTTTTCAGGTGAGCATAATTTGAAATGTCGAATTCAGCTTCAATAATACATTTTTCGGCATCTGTTTTAATCGCTTTGGTTTCGGCACGTTGACCCAGAATAAGTGAAAGTGCACCGATGATAATTGATTTCCCAGCTCCAGTTTCTCCGGTAATTACCGAAAAACCATTTTGAAAATCAATTTTCAATTCTGAAATTAACGCATAATTTGAGATATAAAGCGATTTTAGCATATTTCAAAAAGTTAATTTGAGCAGTTTTAGTTCAACGAATGACAAGATTTATTATCTTTTAATCAATTATTTGAAAGAATCTTTTCGTATCGATTAATTTGTGTTGGATTCACATCCGATAGAACTTCAACGGCCTCTTTCTTTTCTTTTTCGGAAGCTTTTGAAAATATATTGATGAGTTCATCGGTTTTTGCATCCATAAAAGACGCAATTGCAATAGCCGAAGGACGTGCTCGGTTAGTCTCGCGTAAAATAGGAAGTCCAGCTGCAATCTTTGCACGCGCATTCACTGTGTTGGTCGACATTTCATCGAGTCCAAGACGATGATACTCATAAAAGTAATTGCGATATTTCTTGAATGCTTCATCGGTCAGGTTGTTTATCAACGCATATCGATTTCGGGAACTTTCAAAGGCTTTCCAACCAGCTAAATCAGCAGCCTGAGCTGCATTTACAATTCTCTCTGCTGCCTGAAAAAATGAAGTTCCACCCAATCTGGCGTAAGAATCCATATCATAACCAATAATAACATAAGCATAATACGCTAAAACGGCTGTCAGATTGGAGGTAATTGTGTTTTCATTCATTTCAAGTTGATCAAATTCCTTATAATCAAAACCGAAATTATTATCCTTAAAATTGAATAAAGTGCTGTAAAAGTTCGCATTATAAATTGGTCGTCGCGATTGTATCTGAATCTCAGCTGTGTAATTATCTTGTAGTACACTTTTTACAATGATGTTCATACTACATTCTATTTTTTCAATGTTAGTATAAGTCAATTCAGACCATTTACGATTATTCAAAAAATCTGAAATAGACTTTTGTAATGTGTTGAAAACAGCCTTGTTACTCCCCGAAATTTGATCAGAGTTTATCTGTACCGTACAGTTTAATTCCTGAGCATGAAGGCTTGTCCAAGAAAGAAGTATTACAAGAATAGCTATGTGTTTAAACTTCAACATGATAATGAATTTTCAAAAGCGTTTAATAATTCAATTTATATAGTTCGTAGATTTGAATTCTTTAAACTCATAAATTTTAGTTAGCATTAGAAAAACGGTTTAATTGCGAATTTATTTTAAAAGATCAAAGTGTTAATTTCTTTTACGATATCTTCTGCAACATCCAATTTGTTTTTCAATTCGTATTTTCTTTGCAAACCAGATCGGTGGATAATTGAAACTTTATTAGTATCAAATCCAAATCCTGAATTGTGATCTTGAAGTGAATTCAGCACTATAAAATCAAAATTCTTTCGATCCATTTTATCCTTGGCATTTGCTTCCTCGTTGTTCGTTTCAAGGGCAAATCCAACCAAAAACTGTTCGTGTTTCTTGATTTTTCCCACTTCCGCTGCAATGTCAGTGGTTGGTTTGAGATTTATTAGTAAATTGTCAGCATTTCGTTTGAGCTTAATATCTGATTGATTTACAGGGGTAAAGTCAGCCACAGCAGCACACAAAATTGCGCCATCCATCTGCTCAAAACGTGACATTACAGCTTTGTGCATCTCTTCTGCCGATTCCACATTGATTCGTTCTATATTTTT
>JBBSCW010000192.1:0-6727 GCA_038249855.1 Bacteroidales bacterium | reverse complement strand
GTCAAAAGCCGAAGATGGTTACAATCTTTCAAAAATGGTGCTGAACCAACTTTGTGGATTTGAATTGGACAAAGAATATGAACTTTCAGATGCTGATTAAGATGCCGAATTTGAGCAGACAAAATTAATCCCTGTAAAACAAGCTGTTGAAAATCGTCCAGAAGTAAAAGCATTGACACAATTTGAGAATATTGCCAAATCGAACGAAAAAATAATGTTTTCACGTTTTTTGCCCAATGTCGTTCTTGCTGGAAATTATATTGTTTCAAATCCAAATTCTTTTGATGGTTTTAAAAATGAATTTGGTGGCATGTTTTCGGTAGGAGTAGTTGCCAACGTTCCTCTTTTTCATTTTGGCGATAGAGTTCACACATTGAATGCTGCGAAATCGCAGAGTAAAATAGCCAGTTTGCAATTGGAAGAAGTGAAAGAAAAATTGGAATTGCAGATTAAGCAAAGTGCTTATAAAATGTCGGAAAGCTTGAAAAAGAAAACCGCAGCCGAACGAAATGTAGAACAGGCCAATGAGAACTTACGATACGCAACGGAAGGATTCGATGCTGGTGTAATTCCATCCACCGATTTGATGGGAGCACAAACAGCTTGGTTGTCAGCTAAATCAGAGAATGTTGATGCCGAAATAGAACTGCGTTTGTGTAATCTATATCTTGCAAAATCTCTTGGAACTCTTACCGTACCACAAAATAATAACAATAAGTAATATAAATAAAAAAGATATATTTTAAAAATTTTACAGCGATGAAAAGTAAAAATAGAGATTTAAGAACAGGATTATTCTCCTTGATTATAGTAATGGTTTTGATATTTGTGGTAGGTTTAATTGTAAACAAACCTGAACCAGTAATTATTCAGGGAGAAGCTGATGCTCATGAAATAAGAATTTCGGGAAAAGTTCCAGGAAGAATTAAGCAGTTTTTAGCTATCGAAGGTTCGCAGGTTCAAGCTGGCGACACCTTAGTAATAATTGATAGTCCTGAACTTATAGCCAAACTCGAACAAGCTAATGCCGCCCAAAGCGCCGCCATGGCTCAAAATAAAAAAGCAATAAAAGGAGCACGCAAGGAGCAAATTTTAGGTGCTTACGAAATGTGGCAAAAATCTTTGATAGGTGAGGATATAGCTAAAAAATCGTACGACCGAGTGCAACGATTATTTGATAAAGCTGTACTTCCGGCACAAAAAAGAGACGAAGCCGAAGCACAATATAAAGCTGCCGTTGCTACTTCCAAAGCCGCAAAATCGCAATATGATATGGCCATGAATGGAGCTGAAAGTGAAGATAAAGAGGCTGCTTTGGCATTAGTTGATAGAGCAAAAGGGGCAGTAAATGAGCTGAAATCATATTTGAATGAAATAACGCTCACTTCTCCTATCGATGGCGAAGTTTCAGAGATTTACCCTAATCCTGGCGAATTAGTTGGGACGGGAGCTCCTATAATGAGTATTGTGGACATGAATGATATGTGGTTTACGTTCAATGTACGCGAAGATTTATTGAGTGGGATGAAAATGGGCAGTGTTTTCAAAGTGAAAATTCCAGCGTTGAACAATCAGATTGTAGATGTGAAAATTGATTATATCAAAGCATTGGCATCATACGCCACTTGGAGAGCTACAAAAACAAGTGGACAGTTCGATGTGAAAACTTTTGAAGTGAGAGCACGTCCAACTAAGAAAATCGTTGATTTACGTCCAGGTATGACGGCTTTATTTGAAGAAACTTTAAAATAAATTGAAACTGTAAATACTTGTAAGTATTCACTCCCGATAGCTATCGTGGATTACTATTTTAGTACTTAAACTCTCAAATTGATGTTTTTTTTTTGCACAATATAAATTGTTTTAACGCACTTTGATTGTTGCAATTAATAGATAATCAACTTAATATAAAAATTTCATAAAAGAACAAAATCTTTATTTATTTCAAAGGAAAATTATTTTCAATTGCTTTTTTTGTGGCTTTCTTTTGTTCTTTTGTCTAACATTCTTTGTTCTATGTTCTGGCTTGTCCAGGTTAGGAAGTATCAGCTTGTCAATATATTCGATGGTGATTGATACAACATTATTTTATTCTCATTACTTATCATGCTAAAACAATTAAACAAGGCAATAATCGATACTTCAACACGTGAATTGAAACGAATGTTGAGCCGCCCGATTTATTTTATCACTATTATATTGGTAATGGTATTTTGTTTCGTGTTCTTTCTTACTTTATTCAACGAAGGTCAGCCTAATAAAATGCCCATTGCTGTTGTAGATTTGGATAATTCATCACTTTCCCGTCAGTTGATACGCAACATTGATGCTACACAACAAGCTAATGTGCTAATGAAACTTAGTAGCCATAAAGAAGCACGCGAAGAAATGCAAGGTGGGAATATTTATGGGTTTGTGGAAATAAAACGCGATTTTGCAAAGGATGCGTTAACTAGTCATCGTCCCGCAATTCAATTGTACATGAATGATGCTTATCTGATAGCTGGGTCGTTGGTGGGGAAAGATTTAATGTACATGAGTGCACTAAGTTCAGGTGCCATGCAACGCCAGATATTAAGAGCAAAAGGCATTGAAGAATACAGGATTATGGGAATAGTTCAACCCATTGCCATTGATACTCATTTAATTGGGAATCAACATGCCAATTATGGAGTTTACTTACTTAATGTGTTGTTGCCAGGGGTTTTACAACTCATGATTCTGATGATGACCGTTTTTGCCATTGGAATTGAATTTAAGGAACGTACTTCGGCACACTGGCTCGAGAATGCAAATAATTCAGTTTTTGCTGCCGTTACAGGCAAGTTATTACCCTATACTTTTTTGTTTTTCATTATGGGTATGATAAGTAATTTGTTGTTGTACATCTATATGCAATATCCGCTTCATTCAAATATCGGTTGGATGTTCCTGAATACTTTTTTATATGTAGTCGCTTATCAAGCCATCGGTATTTTAATTATAGGATTAATGCCTGTTTTGCGCGATGGAGTTACGATAGTGGCTTTTTATGGATTGCTTGGATTTACTTTTGCTGGATTTACTTTCCCCATAGAGCAAATGCCTGCTATGTCACGCATTTTCAGCTATATTTTTCCTATCCGTCACTACTTTAATATCTATGTAAATCAAGCATTAAACGGATTAAATCCACGGAATTCAATGCTTTCGTATGTCGCATTATTATCATTTTGTATACTGCCTTTTTTTGTATATCACCGTCTTAAAAGTGCTGCCATTAAACAGAATTTTCCAATAAAATAAATAGAATGAATTTTTCAAAATATTTCTCAGAAAAAAACGATAAATGGACTTCGATTGTAAAAGACATTTTTAGAATTTTACGAAACGAATTTAAAACTGTTTTTAAGGACAGAGGAGTTGTTATTGTATTTATAATCGCATCTATTGTGTACCCATTGTTATATTGTGGACTTTATATGAACGAAACCTTGGTAAATGTTCCAATTGCCATTGTAGATGCAGCAAATAGTTCGCAGTCAAGAGACTTGATTAGAAAGGTTAATGCTTGTCCGGAAGTGGAAGTTGAGTCTAAATTTGAATCTATTCAGGAAGCACGAAAAGCTTTTGAATCAAAATCAGTGCATGGTATTTTGTATATTCCGAGCGATTTTGATAAAAAACTAGTTTCAGGTCAGCAGGCAAATGTGAGTATTTATTGCGATATGAGTAGCTTTTTGTATTACCGTGCCATGATGCAGGCTTCGAATTTTGCCGTACTCGAAAAAGGCAAGGAAATACAAGTACTACGCCTGAACGCACAGGGAATTACTGCTGAAAATGCTGAAATAATTTCAGAACCAATCCCTTTTGAAAATAATGTGCTTTACAACTCAGGAATGGGATTTGCCAGTTTTCTGATGCCAGCAATACTTATTCTTATCATACACCAAACGCTATTTTTCGGTATTGGAATGTTAGCAGGTACATCGCGTGAGGAAAATAGATTTCATCAATTGGTGAGTTCCAACATTCATCATGGAGGAACATTTAGAGTAATTATTGGCAAATCGCTCTGTTATTTGCTTATGTATTCGGTGTTTTCTTACTATATACTTGGCGTAATTCCGTCTGTTTTTAATTTACCCCATATTGGAAATCCAATGGATATTGTACAGTTAATGATACCATTTTTGTTAGCTACTGTTTTTTTCTCCATGACAATTTCTGTTTTTTTACCCAACAGGGAAACCGGAATGATTGTCTTTTTATTTTTCTCATTGATATTGTTGTTTTTAAGTGGAATATCCTGGCCGCAGTCCAATATTAATGGATTTTGGAAAACTTTTAGTTGGATATTTCCAGCAATTCATGGAATACAAGGATATGTAAAAATCAATTCTATGGGTGCAAACATTCATCAGACTTCCTACGAATATCTAAGTTTATGGATTCAAACATTTGTTTATCTACTGACAGCTAATTGGGCGTATAGTTGGCAAATCAAGAAAAGTATAAATTTTAGTAAGGAAAATATCTCGATCAGCTAATTCACGAATTAAGCTGATAATACTGGAATATCCTTAGATTTCAGAAATCTCAAAATGATTTTACTTTAAGCTCTTTGAATAGTTTTTATTTTCTCAATGCACACTATTTGGTTATTTGTGTAATATTTTATTATATTTGTCGTTCTAAAAAATAAAATTCAAAAGCAAATGATTCAGGAAAATTTTATTCGCCTTTTCGAGGACTCTTTTCGTAAGAACTGGGAATTGCCTGCTTATAGTAATTATGGTGAAGATATTACGCTGACATACAGCGATGTGGCTAAGCGTGTTGCTCGGTTACATATACTATTCGAACAGTGCAAGTTGAAACCAAACGATAAAGTGGCTCTTATCGGACGTAATAATTCTAATTGGGCTATTACTTATTTAGCTACGGTAACTTTTGGTGCTGTGGTTGTGCCTGTTTTGCAGGATTTTAACCCCAATGATGTTCATCATATTACCAATCATTCGGAATCTGTTCTTTTATTTACCGGCGATAGTATTTGGGAGAATATTGAAGAAGAAAAACTTACGACCGTAAAAGCGGTGTTTTCACTCACCAGATTCAATTGCATCACGCTCCTTAATCAGCCTCCAAAACCTGAATTGGAAGAGAATGAAGTTTATGATCAGATGGTAATCAAGTATTTACAGCCCGATTATATCAATAGTTTGTATCATGCAAAATACCCTAATGGTTTCTATCGCGACCATGTAAGGTATATTGATAAACCCAACACTGAAATTGTTTCCATTAATTATACGTCCGGAACTACTGGTTTCAGCAAGGGTGTAATGACTTCCGGCAATGCTTTGGCGGGCAATATTACTTTCGGACTTCGTACTGGAATCGTTGCTCCGCAATATCAGATTATTTCTTTTCTGCCTTTGGCTCATGCCTATGGCTGTGCTTTTGAGTTTCTTACGTCTACATGTGCGGGATGTCATATACACTTTATTGGAAAAATTCCTTCACCCAAAATTTTACTGACAGCTTTTGCCGAAATTAAACCAAACGTAGTCTTTTTAGTTCCGTTGATAGTTGAAAAAATTTATAAAAAGCAAATTCAACCCCTGTTGGCCAAGCCTTCAATGCGTTGGGTGTTGAGCATTCCATTCTTGGATCAACCCATTTTGAACCAAATTCGCAAAAAACTGATGGATGCTTTTGGTGGAAATTTTTCTGAGATTATAGTTGGGGGAGCACCTTTAAATGCCGAAGTCGAAGCATTCTTTGCCAAAATAAAATTTCCCTTTACCATTGGTTATGGTATGACTGAGTGTGCACCCTTAATCAGTTATTCTAACAACAAAGATTTTATTCCAAAGTCCGCCGGAAAAGTACTGGATGTAATGACTGTAAAAATAAACGAACCAGCCACTGAAACTGGAGTAGGTGAAATATGGGTTAAAGGGGAAAACCTAATGTCAGGATATTTTAAAAATCCAGAAGCAACCGCTGCTATTTTAGATGTAGATGGTTGGCTGCATACTGGCGATCTGGGAACAGTAGACGAGAATGGCAATATCTATATTCGCGGTCGAAACAAAACAATGATTTTGAGTTCGAGCGGACAAAATATTTATCCAGAAGAAATAGAAGCCCGACTCAACAATATGCCTTATGTGATGGAAAGTTTAGTCATCGAGAATAATGGAAAGTTAATGGCTTTAGTTTGTCCTGATTACGAAGCAGTAGATGCCGAACATTTAACCCAAAAACAACTCGAAGAACTTATGGAGGATAATCGAAAAATGCTAAATGCTTCGGTTGCATCTTATGAGTCAATCAGCAAAATTAAGCTTTATCCACACGAGTTTGAGAAAACTCCTAAAAAAAGCATCAAACGCTACCTATATGCAGCAGGATTTTAAAATTTTAAATAATTATATATCAGACACATATACTTATATCGAAGGATTCTGAAAAAAAAATTAAAAAAAAGCGATAAAATATAATACTGATATAAAAAATTGATGTAATTTTGCAGCGAATTTGAATTCAGATAGATTTTGAATTAATCAAAACAAGTATAATTTTAAAAGGTTTAAAAAAAATGAAAAAAGTATTTTTATTCTTAGCTGTTGCTGCTATTTTTGCATCATGTGCACCTAAAGCAACTGAAGAAACAACTCCAGTTGAAGATTCAGTAATTATCGAACAAGTTGACACTGTTGCTGTAGTTGATACT
>JBBSCW010000191.1:0-6754 GCA_038249855.1 Bacteroidales bacterium | reverse complement strand
TATAATTCAATCAGAAATTTATAACAAAGCTGTAATTTGCTAAAACTACCATTTTTGGTAAAAACAATTTCAGCCGCCAAATACAGCTTTTTTGCTTCTTTGTAATTTTTATTTGAGAACATTTCACTGGCTCGATTAAAGTCAAAATTCGTTTTATCCAAATCAGTATTTAGTTCATTTCGCATTTTTTGCGATTCGTTATACATCGTTGTAGCTTCCTGATTTTTCTTCTGAGCCGTTTTTATGGTCGCAATATTGTTGTAACCGCTCGAAAGTCCTTTCTTGTTAGCTACTTGTTTACAGGCCTTTACACTTTTCTCATACATTTTTAATGCATTCAGCGTGTCAGCAAGTTCCAAATATACATTTCCCAAATTCAAACAGGAAACGCATAAACCTTCTGATGCATTATTTCTAGTTTGATAGTTTACAACATCTTGAATGTAGCTAAATGCTTTTTGGTAATTTTTTATTTTAAAAAGTACCAAACCCACATTTCCTTTTATAACGTGTATGGTGTTGGAGTCGTTAGTAGTTTCAAAGTAATGCAGAGCAGACAGATAAGCCGACATAGCCAATTGATATTGTTGTGTTTTTTCGTAAATATTGGCAAGATTATTATTTATTTTTGCCATACCTTTTTCATCATTCCTTGTTTTGCGGATGTTAAATGATTTTTGATAATTTTGTTTTGATTTATCAAAATCTCCTTTTCTGAAATAAACAGCACCAATATCACTGTAAACCTGCGAAAGCAGTGTGGAGTCAGAAAGATTAATAGCTGCTTTTTCTGCTTTTTCACCGTAATATATGGCTGAATCAGAAGAAATTGCGGAATAATACCAAGTAAGATCGGAGTATATTGAAGCTTGCTTTTTAGGTAATAGATTGCCACTTAATTGATTTTTTAAGTTCTCTATGACGGTCTCCGTTTTTTGGGCTTGTATCAAGTTGATACTCAAACAGAATGTAAATACTATATATAGATGTCTCATTGGCAATATAGTCTTATTTAAAGCGTGCTTTATCGATGGTTAAATGTTTCAAAACAAGAAATAGTTTCAGGTGATGAACAGCACTAATAATCATCAAATAAATTAAAGACAAAAAAAAATCTGAATAAGTGGATTGTGGAATTTGTTAAATCGAAATATTAACGTATGATATTTGTTTACACATCTTAGTATATTAATTTATCAAACACAAAACTTGGTCATTTAGTTTTATATTTTGATGAAATAGAGCCCTATAATGTTTTGGTTTAATACTAAACTCACTTGGATTTTGCAAATGTGAAAGTGACTATCGAAAATTTATTGCTATTACAGTCAGAACCTGGATTGAGTAGTGGATTTGATTTTGAGAAGGAAAACCAAAAATACTGCAGTACAAATAGCTGATATTAAACCAAATACGGCATAACTATTTTCATCCGTAATGTTAGTAATAATCCAAAACAATAAAGTTCCGAAAAGAACAAAAATAAATGTTACAATATTAAGGAAAGCTATCATAGTCCCCAACTCTCTTCCTAAATCAGCTTTTTGAACCAATGACAAACAAGGCACTTGTAAGAAACCGCCTGAAAATGCAAAGATTAAAATTAGAAACAGATAGATATAAAAGTTGATTTTAAAAAATGTCAATGTTAACATAATTGAAATCATTGTCGTTAAGCCAATTAATACAAGCTTACCGAAGCTGTATTTGTTTGCTATTTTACCAACTAACCAACTTCCTAAACCAATTCCTACAGCAGCAAATGCCATCACAATGCCAGTTAACGTATTGGAGACTTCATATACTTGTTTGGAGTGTATTACCAAATTCATTTGCAAAATGCCGCCAATTAGCCAGAACGATGAGGCCCCAAAGATGGCTAAATTGATGGATTTATGTTTACTTGCAAACTTGAAAGATTCAATCAAGAACTTGATAGGATTGAGCTTGTTAGCTTTGCTTTTATCTTCGGGAAGTTCTTTGGCTTGGATAAGTTTGGTGGAGACATATCCTAAAACTGCAACGCTGATAAATAGAATAAAAATGATTGAAGGAGTATAAATATCTGAAATATATGATGCTACAACAGTTCCAAGTAGTATTCCTAGAAATGCCATAGCCTCGAAAACCCCGCTACCAAATGCTGCTTCTTGACTTCCGCCTATGTCCCTGATTAGTCCATATTTCGATGGAGAATATAAGCTACTCTGAATTCCCATTAACAGCACTGAGAAAATGGCCAATAAAACCCATTCGTAGTAAAAGGCAACACAGGCAATCAGCATAATCGGCAATTCAATCAACTTAAAAAATAGGAAGACACTTTTTTTTGAATAAATCACAGCAATTTTTCCAGCTATTGGCGATAGTAAGAGATAGGGCAGAATTAAACCAGCTGAAACAATAGATATTAATTGTGACTGGGTAAGCCAAGCGGGGAGTAACCAGCCAACCGATATGAATATAATGCTGTTTTTGAGTAAATTATCGTTGAGAACACCCAGAAAATTACTTACAAATAATGGCGTCCATTTACTTTTGATTAATTTTAACATTAAATGAATTGATTAATTTCGACAAATTTAATTTATATTTTTGATTTAGCAACATCTTAATAAACCTGTGTAGCTGATAAGCAATAAAATTCAATTTGGAAATAATCTGGAAGCAAATTGCAGAATACTTTCAATAAAGTGCTAATAATGTATTGTTTATAATAATCGTGAGTAGAAATTCAATAAAATATTCATGTATATTCTACATCAAGTTAATATCTATCAAAGTATAAAATAAATTTTCATTTTTTTATTTGTTCTGATAAACTAAATGTATAACTTTTACGTTTTAACATATACACATCCGATATTTAACGCATCAAATGTAAAAATTAAACTTTGAATTAATGCAATATTAGGTTAAATTCCATTAATTATAAATTATTTTACATCAATTTAATATAACTTTGCCAACACAATGAAACGATCGACTATTTACATATTAATCATTTCGATGGTAGTTACTTTTGTAGGACTAATAAGCCTGCAAGCGCGCTACGTACGCATAAATGCCGAAATGATTGAGAATCAGTTCAATGAGAGTGTTAAGCGAAGTCTGTTTCAAACTGTAATTTTGGTGGAAGAAAACGAAGCTTTACAATATTTAGGGCAAACATTGGAGGGAATTGATTACAGTTCTAATAAAAATAGTTTACTCACACTGAGCAATTCCACTCCTCTTCAAGCCAATATCGACAGCATGACAGGGAAACTGAAATTGACTTCAGACAAACTTCAACATCCTAGTTTATTGCTTTCAACAAGGCACGGCAAAGCTACCATCGAAGAAACATCGAGGTTTTTACAGGAAAAATTCAAACAAAATTTCTCTCGTTCAAAAACTATTCTCGACCAAGCAGTATTTCGTTGGTTGAAAGAATCTGATAATAAAGAGATTAGCGAACGAGTTGATTTCGAGGAGTTAAACACAATACTAGAAAAAGTACTTATTAATAATGGTGTAGATTTGCCATTTTATTATGCGGTGGTCAACAAACAAGGACAAACCATTTTCAAGTGTAAAAAAGACTTTTATAAAACATCGTTGAACAAGAACAACAATGTCTATACGCAAAGATTATTTCCTTCGGAAGAAACAAATTCGCCAGTTTATTTGCAAATAACTTTTCCAACTAAGCAAAATTATATTCTCAATTCGATGAGTTTATTGTTGCCTTCTATATTACTCGTTTTGGTCATTTTATGTATATTTATAGTAGCTATTATTATAATATTCAGGCAGAAACAATTGAACAATATGAAAAATGATTTTGTTAATAATATGACACATGAGTTCAAAACACCTATATCCAGCATATCGTTGGCTTCGCAAATGCTGCAAGACCCAAGCGTGGGTAAAACGCCGCAAACACTCCAACATATATCAAACGTAATCAGGGACGAAACCAAGCGGTTGGGATTTATGGTTGAAAAAGTACTTCAAATGTCAATTTTTGAAAAAGACAAATCCATTTTAAATGTCAAAGAACTTGATATTAATCACCTTATCACTGAGATTGTCAATAATTTTTCGCTCAAAGTGACTAACAAAGGTGGACTGATAACAACCAAACTTAATGCAAAAAATTGTATTGCTTTGGTCGACGAAGTGCATTTCACCAATGTTTTATTTAATTTGATGGATAATGCATTGAAATACAGCGACAAACCATTACTATTAAGCGTAGAAACTCATAACGATAAGGATAAATTGCAAATTAGCATAGAAGACAATGGGATCGGAATGAATAAGGAGGATCTCAAACGAATTTTTGAGAAGTTTTATAGGGTTTCCACCGGAAACCTTCACAATGTAAAGGGTTTTGGACTCGGTTTGGCTTACGTAAAAAAAATCGTGAGCGAACACAGAGGATCTATTAAAGTAGAAAGCGAATTTAATATAGGAACAAAATTTATTATAACAATACCAACACTAAAAAATTAGGAATTATGACAGACGAAAAAGTTAAAATTTTATTATGCGAAGATGATGAGAATCTTGGCATGTTATTGAGAGAATATTTACAGACTAAGGGTTACGATGCAGATTTACAGCCAGATGGCGAGGCCGGATACAAGGCTTTTTCACGCAATAAATATGATTTATGCGTGTTTGATGTAATGATGCCTAAGAAAGATGGTTTTGCGCTTGCAGCCGATGTTCGTGCCATGAATGCGGAAGTGCCTATCATATTTTTGACTGCTAAGTCGATGAAAGAAGATATTCTACAAGGTTTCAAATTGGGTGCTGACGATTATTTGTCAAAACCATTCAGCATGGAAGAATTGCTGTATCGTATCGAGTCGATTTTGCGTCGCGTAAGAGGTAAAAAAGCCAAGGATATCATTATTTATAATATCGGTGGTTTTGTGTTCGATGCTCAAAAACAACTACTTACTTTCGATGGTGAATCTAAGAAACTCACCACCAAAGAATCAGAATTGCTGAATTTATTAGCTGCTAATGCCAACAGTATTCTAGAACGTAATTTTGCTTTGAAAACTATTTGGGTGGACGATAATTATTTCAATGCTCGTAGTATGGATGTGTATATCACTAAGTTACGTAAGTTATTGAAAGATGATCAGAATGTAGCCATTATCAATATTCACGGTAAAGGATACAAATTGATTACTCCACAAGTAAAAGAAGATTAAGAATTAAAATTCTATCTTATTATAAAAAAAACCGCAGATGATGCGGTTTTTTTATGTGTTTAATTGAATTTTGCAGCAATCTCTTCCTGACTCAGAATAACCATAATTATCTTCCCATTGGGAGTGAAATTAGGATGGTTGCAAGCAAAAAGTCGATCAATCAAATCAGTCATTTCCTCATTGCTGAGATACTGGCCAGTTTTAATTGAAGTAGCTTCGGCTAAGGAAAAAGCAATTGTCTCATGAATTTCGTCAGTCGTGCTGGTTGCCGTGGTTTTAATTTTCTCAATCAATCCCTTCAAAAGTTCCAATATACTTCCTGTGCCAAAATGTGAAGGGACTCCCGTAATTTCAAAGTCGTTTGCATTTGCTTTGTTGAACTCAAAACCCAAAGATTTTAACTCAGGAACAAGTGGTTCAAAATGAAGTAAATCGTCCTGATTTAGAGACAAAACTTCCGGAAAAAGAATTTGTTGCGAAGGTGCATGTTGTTGCTTTAATTCTGTCAAATAAGTTTCAAACAATATGCGAACATGTGCCCTGTGTTGGTCAATCATCATCATACCCGATTTTACACCAGTGATGATATACCTATTTTTCAGTTGAAAATTAGTCGATCTACTTTCATCAATTTCTGTAATTAGTTGATTTTGTGTTTGTATTTCAGAATCAACATTTTGAAATTGATCAAATTTAGTATAATCATCAATGCCCCTATCAATCGGCTTTTCAGCGTTGTCGAATCCTGTATACAGTTGCTCCCAATCAAGTTTCGGTCGTTGGTAACTGCTTGTTGAAAAAGGATTGTAATTTGGATTAAAGTTGGTCTGTGGTGGATGAATATTTTCTAGTGGAACTCTGCTTACTGGAATATCTATCGCATTTTCCTGATTGAAATCAATAGAAGGTACAATATTAAATTTCCCCAATGCTTCCTTTACCGTGGCCGAGAGTATAGACCACAATGTCTGTTCGTTTTCGAACTTGATTTCAGTTTTAGTTGGGTGTATGTTGATGTCGATGGTTTGCGGATCTACCTCGAAATAAATGAAATAATTCGGACTTTCGTTCGCTTGAATCATTTGATTGTAAGCCAGCATAATAGCCTTGTGAAAATAAGGATGTCGCATATAACGCCCATTCACAAAAAAGTATTGCAAAGCCGATTTTTGAGCTGATTCTGGCTTTCCTACAAATCCATGAATCTGAACCAAATTAGTATTGGTTTCGATATTTAATAATTGTTGTTGCAGTCGTTTTTTTTGTGATTTACCAAAAATATTATCAATCCGAACTTTGACATTCGAGGCAGGCAAGCGATAAATTTCTTCGTCTCCATCAAAATATGAAAAATCAACTTCGGTATTGACCAATGCAATCCGATAGAATTCGTTCAGTAAATGAGATTTTTCCACATTGTCGCTTTTCAAAAATCTACGACGAGCAGGAACATTGAAAAATAGATTTTTTACGGAAAAAGAAGTTCCTTTGTCACACTGAATATTTTCTTGTTTAAAAACTCTTGTACCAGCAATTTCTAT
>JBBSCW010000190.1:0-6879 GCA_038249855.1 Bacteroidales bacterium | reverse complement strand
CTTACTGCATGGAAAACAGCTTCTTCTCAAGATGCGAACTCAAAATCGGTTGCAGTAAACTTTGTTAGCTTAACTGATTTAAGTCTTTCAGGCACTTCCATCGATGATATAAACTTAGCCGTTCCGCGTTTGGCTTCTGTATCTAAGGATATCAATGGAGTTGACAGATGGACAAATACCCATGCTGGTGCACAAGAACCTAATATGCTTAAAGCATATATGAAATCCGAAGTCGCCACCGGAAACTGGAATACTATTGGAAGTTGGAAAATGTCGGATGATAACGCAACTTGGGTATCTGCAACACAAGTTCCAACAGCTTCTGCCACTGCCATTACCATTCTTAAAGACCATGAAATCACAATTAATGCTACTGCCACAGCTTCGGCAGTTACTATCAAAGCAGGTGGAAAATTGAGTTTGAACAATGGAGTTGCTTTCGCACCTACTACTATGACGATTGAAAGTCATATTACTGATGGAACAGGTACTTATGTAGATGCTAATGTAACTGCTGGTGCAGGAATTACCTCTACTATTAATCAATCCTTGTCAGCAAGAAGTTGGTACATTGCCCCTCCAGTAGTTTCTGCAACTCCAATCGGCATGACAAGTATAGTAACCTACGATGAGACATGGGTCGACCCAGCAGTAAATCATTGGCCAAGCGCGACTACAATGACCAAAGGAATAGGTTATCTGATTAATCCTGGAGCTGAGACCAATATTGCTTTTATCGGTACATTAAACAATGGAGATGTGGGTGTAACTTTAACAAGAAGTGTGGCAAATACCGACAAACCTGGCTTTAATTTAATTGGCAATCCATATCCATCCTATATAGATTGGACAACACTTTATGCTGCCAATTCAACAACTGCGAATATGCCAACTTCTACTATGTGGTACAGAAGTAAGAGTTTCGGACCATGGAATTTTTATACTGTGAATGGAGCAGGCGATGTAAGTGTTCCATCTACTGTAAGCAAGTTTATTCCACCTATGCAAGCATTCTGGGTACGTACAAACGGAGCTGGCACTATGAATTTTACCAATGCCATGCGTTTACATTCCTCCGTTTCAAATTTATTAAAAGCACCTGCATTAAACAACAGACAGTTGGTAAGATTACAACTGACCAATGGAACAAATACGGACGAAACGGTAATTTATACGCATGAAAATGCTACTAATGGTTTTGATATTTATGATTCACAAAAAATGCATAATGATGTTTCAATTCCTGAATTCTACACAAGCATTGGCAGTGAGCATTTAGTTATTAATGGATTGAAGGAACTTCCATTGAACATTGAAATTCCATTAATATTCAAAGCAGGGAATTCGACTTCGTTAAGCATAACAGCCAATGAAATCAGCAACCTCGATGAAAATACAAGAATTATCTTGAAAGATAAAGTTACTAAATATGAAGCTGATTTAACTGACGGAATCAGCAAGTACGACTTTGCACCTGATGCCTCCGATGCAAACCGTTTCAGTCTAATTTTCAAAGTATCAGGCGTTATTTCATCTACTCAAACTATTAACAAAGATGAAAATATACTGATTTATATCAATGGGAATAAGCTAGTTACAGTTCGTACAAAAGAAACGCCAAATGCAAGTTATTCAGTGATGGTATTTAACTCCACCGGACAATTATTGAACAGTCAAGAAATGAGTTCGACGGTTACTGAAATCAATCAACCACTGAGTTCAGGTCTCTATATCGTCAAAGTTATTGCTAATGGAAAAACAACAACTAAAAAGCTGATTATTAATTAATCATATTTTTAAATTCTAAAAAACATAAAATCATGAAAATAAAAATAGAAAAAACAGTCAAGCTCGAGTATGTAGCTCCATTAGTTGAACGCATTAAACTCGACAATAATGTATCGTTAAGCTTGGAATCTACTCCACCAGAAGGTTACGAAGTACATAACTCAAAACAATCACCTGATTATTTCAATAACGATCCATACAAAAAAGCATAGATACTAATTTAAGCTATACTTTTTGAAAATGTAAAAAGCCCCATGGTAAAAGTACTGTGGGGCTTTTTTATGCATTCTATGAGATTTTGACAGCTGTTTTTGATTTATAACTTTTGAATATTATTCCAAAGCTGACTTTGAACTGAAATGAAAATTCATTCGATATTAAAACTTGAAGTAGAAAAATATTATTTTACTGTGACAACTCAGCTTAAATAAATCTATTTCAACAAGTTGAAAATATTTTTGAAAAATAAATATATTTGAACTCATTACAAAAAACAAAAAAAACAAATTATCGCGTATCTTTGCTTTTCTAAGTATTAGATTTCTTTACTTATTCAATTGCATTATTTATGAAAAGAAGAGAATTCCTCCATTCGTTTCAACTTAAAAAAAATGCGGAAAACACAGTGAATGTGCAAGTTGCCGAGAGTGGATTGACTCCATACAGTGGAGAATGGAACAAAAAATTGGCAACTCATTTGCTGAAAAGAACCATGTTTGGTGCGAAAAAATCAGATATTGATTATTTCAAAAATAAAAACATGAGCGACTGTGTTAACGAATTAATCAACACAGTAATTCCCACTCCTAATCCGCCCGTAAACAATTACAGCTCAAACACCGCCGACCCCGATATTGCAGCGGGAGCTACGTGGGTAAATGCACCGTCGGGTGCTTCGGGTACAATCACCAACAACAGACATTACTCTTTACAATCATGGTGGTTAGGACTTCAAATGAATCAAGCACGATCGTTAGAGGAAAAAATGGTACTTTTCTGGCACAATCATTTGGTAACTGAGTATCTCGGAATCGATCCAAGGCATTTGTATACTTATAATGTTACACTCCGAAAAAATGCGCTGGGAAATTTCAAAACAATGATCAAGGAAATAACCCTGAATGCAGCTATGTTGGTTTACCTCAACGGGAACAAAAATACAGCGGGTGCTCCTAACGAGAACTACGGTCGGGAATTACAAGAGCTCTTCACCATGGGCAAAGGGCCAAAATCTTTATATACCGAAAGTGATGTGCAGGCAGCCGCCAAGGTACTTACTGGTTTTAGTTATAACACTACCACCTTCAAATACACTTTCTCAGCTTCGAAGCATGACAATTCAAATAAACAATTTTCTCTTTTTTACGACAAAACCATCATTACAGGAAGAACTGGAACAACTGGCGAGAATGAATTAGATGATTTATTGGATATGCTTTTCAGGCAGGAAGAACTTTCGATGTTTATTTGCCGAAAACTTTATCGTTTTTTTATTTATTATCAAATTGATGAGTCAATTGAAGTAAATGTAATTGCACCCTTGGCTAAAATTTTCAGGGATAATAATTATGAACTAAAACCAGTGCTTTCGGCATTATTTAAAAGTGAGCATTTTTATGATAACCTGAACATTGCTTGCTCCATTAAAAGTCCTTTCGATTTTTTAGTTGGTCTTAGTCGTGAGTTTGGAGTTGTTTTTCCAAATGCTGAAACCAATTATGTAGAAGCTTACGCACTTTGGCGAGTACTAATAACGACTGCAAATGGCATGGGACAAGAATTAGGCAATCCACCGAATGTGGCTGGTTGGCCTGCTTATTATCAAGAACCTCAATATCATCAATTGTGGATTAATTCCAATTCGCTACCGCAGCGAAATTTATTTACTGATAACATTATAACGAATGGTTACAGCAAAAATGGAAAAAAAATCATCATTGATCCTATTGCATTTGCCAGTACTTTAGATAATCCTTCGGATCCAAATTTGTTAATTAATGAATCTTTGGAACTACTGTTTATGATAGAACTCACGCAGACTTCAAAGGATTATCTCAAAACACAGATATTACTTTCGGGTCAATCGTCCGACAGTTATTGGACTACGGCATGGAACAATTACAAATCAGCCCCAACGAATACTTCCTTTAAAAACATTGTAAATAGCCGATTACAATCGCTTTATAAATATTTGATGGATTTATCGGAATATCAATTATCATAATTATTTTGAAAGAAAAATATCAATTATGAAACGAAGAGATTTTTTCAAAAATATGGCTTCAATGGTATTGATACCAAGCTTTTTAAATACTGTGTCAGCTCAAAAAGTCAACTCTATTCAGTTGATGTCAGCACTCGCCAATCTGGACAGTACCGATAGAGTATTGGTGTTGGTACAATTGAAAGGTGGAAACGACGGGCTAAATATGGTAATTCCACTCAGTCAGTATGCAGCCTACGCCAAAGCACGTACTAATATTGCCATCAAGCAGACCGATGTTTTGAGTTTGAATGGTTATTCTCAAACAGGAATTCATCCTGCTATGACTGGTATACAGAAAAAATTCAACGAAGGGAAGGTAAAGATAATACAATCGGTAGGTTATCCTTCGACTAATTTTTCACATTTCAGGGCAACTGATATTTGGTTGAGTGCATCCGATTCGAGCGAAGTGCTTTCGAGCGGTTGGATTGGTCGATACTTGGACTCCATGTATCCTAATTTTCCAACTGGCTATCCCAACGTATCCATGCCCGATCCTTTAGCCATTGAAATTGGGTCAATTTTGTCCTTAGGCTTTCAAGGACCACAAATGAATATGTCCATTTCGGTTTCCGACCCTACAAATTTCTACAACCTTATCAATGGAATTCAGGATCCAGTTCCCAATACTCCTGCCGGCAAGGAATTAGCCTATATCAGAACCACTGCTTTACAAACCAATCAGTATGCAACAAGCATAATTCAGGCTGCCAATACAATTGTTAAACAGTCGCCCTCCTACCCTACATCAGGCACAAATTCCTTGGCCGACCAACTTAAAATTGTGGCTCGACTGGTAGCGGGAGGTTTAAAAACCAAAGTTTATATGGTGAATATGACTGGTTTCGACACCCACAATTCTCAAGTGGACGAAACCAATACTTCCATCGGTACACATGCCAATTTGCTTAGCAAACTTTCGGTAGGTATCAGTGCTTTTATGGATGATTTAGCGTATTTGAATATCTCCAATCGTGTTATAGGATTGACCTTTTCGGAATTTGGACGCAGGATAATGTCGAATAAAAGTTTTGGTACCGACCACGGAGCCGCTGAACCCATGTTTATATTTGGTGAGAAAGTAATTTCGGGAATATTAGGAAACAATCCTACAATTCCCGAAACTGCTACGGTCAATGATAATATTCCGATGCAATATGATTTTAGATCGGTGTATGCATCTATTTTAGAACAATGGTTTGGTATTAATAAAACCATTTTGGAAACAGTAATGCTCAAGAACTTTCAACAACTGCCTCTTGTTAATAACACAGACACTAATATTAAAGATTTACCCTCAAAATCAGGTAAATCTCTTATTTCTAATTATCCAAATCCATTTTCAAACAATACACTTATCACATTCGAAACGACTGGTGAACATTGTTCCGTAGAAATTTTCAACACTTTAGGTGAGAAAGTTAGCACATTGACCGATGGAGAATTACAAGCTGGAACCTATTCACTCAATTTTGATTCGTCGGATTTGCCAACTGGCATATATTATGCACGATTACAAAACAAATTAGTACAACAGCTGAAAGCTATGTTGAAGAAATAAACCTATAATCAACCAATATGCTTTTCGGCATGATAGGATGAACGAACCAATGGACCGCTCTCAACCATCCAAAATCCTTTGTCTAAGGCTATTTGTCGGTATTCTGCAAACTTATCAGGGTGAATATATTCAGTTACTGCCGCATTATTACGCGATGGTTGCATATACTGACCAATGGTTAGAATGCTACAATTATGTGCCAATGCGTCATCCATCAATTGCAAAATTTCCTCCTCTGTTTCTCCTAAGCCGAGCATAATTCCTGTTTTAGCACGTAAACCTTTCGAGGCAATGTGTTTCAACACCTTCAAGCTGGTATCATATTTAGCTTTGGTGCGAATAAGAGGAGTCAGTCGGCGAACTGTTTCTAAATTATGCGAAATAATATTTGGACCAGCCTCAATAACAATATCAATCAGCTCTTCACGACCATCAAAATCGGGAATCAACACTTCCAAAGTTGTTTCCGGATTGACGCGTTTGATGGCAAGTATAGTTTCCGACCAATGATTCGCACCCTGATCTTTCAAGTCGTCTCTGTCAACCGAAGTTATCACGGCATGGCGCAATTGCATTAATTGAATCGATTTGGCTACATTTTCTGGTTCTTTTGGGTCGAGTGGTAGCGGTCTACCCGTAATCGTATTACAAAATTTACAAGCTCTGGTGCATATTTCACCGGCTATCATCAAGGTTGCCGTACCTCTACTCCAACATTCACTCTGATTTGGACACTTACCACTGGTACAAATGGTGTGTAAGCCATGTTCTTTAATAACCTGATTTACATTCGAGTAACTGGCTACACTATATAGATTCGATTTTAACCATTCTGGTTTTCTTTGATAGGTCATATTTATGTTTTAAAAATTTTTACAAATATACTTAGAAACTCCAAATTCCTACTGGGAAAGCAACATGAATTAGGTATTTCTTTACAATAAAAGCAGTAATTCAAAATAGTTTCAATAAAAATTCATTTTGACGAAAACTTATAGTTCAACACATTTTCAACTTCAAAAGTTCAAGAATGAAAGTATAATTTAATATATTTTCAATTCTTAAATTAAAAACATCATTATACTAACACTTTAAAAATCAGACAAATAAAAATACAAAAAATAATTAAAGAAAAATTTCTTTAATTGAGTTTTTATATATACTTTTGCGACGAATAATAATTAAAGAAATTTTTCTTTAATTGTAATTATAACAAAAAATCGAAATCAAAATTAAATAATTACAGCACAGTATGAAAGAAATT
>JBBSCW010000189.1:0-6882 GCA_038249855.1 Bacteroidales bacterium | reverse complement strand
TAATAGAGATGATGAATTAACAGAATTAGGATTAAAAGTTCTATGATTTACAAATGAAGACATTTTAAATGATATTGAGAACACTTTGATAATTATCAAAAATGAAGTTTTAAATAGAATTAATTCCTAATCTCATAAGACTTAACAATACAGATTATAAATATCCTATTTTATGGAAAATACAAATAAAATATCAATAGACGATACTAACTCCAACTCCCCTTTAGGGGCTGGGGGTTCTTTAACCTCCCCTTTAGGGGTCGGGGGTAGTTGTCGCATTCTAGTTTTTGACAATTACGATTCTTTTACGTATAATATAGTTCACGCAGTTAAGAAGCTTGGATATAATGATGTGGAAGTGCATAGAAACGACCAAATTAGTTTGGGTGAAATAGCTCGTTTCGATAAAATAATTCTATCTCCTGGACCGGGTTTGCCATCCGAATCTGGTATTCTGCTCGACGTAATTAAAAAATATGCACCTACAAAATCTATCTTGGGTGTGTGTTTGGGCGAACAAGCTATCGCAGAGGCATTTGGAGGAAACTTAATTAACTTGACGGAAGTACATCACGGTGTTAGTTCTATGGTCGATGTAGTAGCAGAAGATGTTTTGTTTAGCGGGTTACCATCACAAATTGAAGTCGGTCGCTATCATTCATGGGCAGTTGAAAAGGAATCTTTACCTGAATGTTTGAAGATAACGGCGATAGACGAAGATGGAATGATAATGGCATTGGCACACAAAACCTATGATGTGCGAGGTGTTCAATTTCACCCTGAGTCGGTATTGACTCCTCATGGAGAAAAGATGTTAAAAAATTGGTTGGAGAAATAAACTTTTCTACTATAACTTTTCCAAAGTTTAGAACTTTGGAAAAGTTGAAAGTTTGGAAAAGTTGATAATAAATAATATATGAAACAAATACTAAATCAATTATTTAATCACCAGTCGCTTACTATTGAACAAGCTGCTGAGGTGATGACCAATATTGCTGCAGGGAAGTACAATGACTCACAAATTGCCGCATTTATTTCAGTATATTTGATGCGAAGTATCGAACTCGATGAAGTGATTGGTTTCCGGAATGCTTTGTTGGAATTAGCTATTCCCATGGATTTGTCTGAATTCGACGCATTGGATATAGTTGGAACAGGCGGTGATGGCAAAAACACTTTCAACATCTCTACTTGTAGCTGTTTTGTCGTTGCAGGAGCTGGATACAATGTCGCCAAACATGGTAATTACGGAGCAACCTCGGTAAGTGGTTCTTCCAACGTGTTGGAGTATTTTGGAGCTAAATTCACCACCGATATAAATGTCATTAAACGGTCGTTGAACGAGGCAGGTTTTGCTTATCTTCATGCACCATTTTGTAATCCAGCCATGAAGAATGTGGCAACAGTTCGTAAAAATCTTGGGGTTCGTACTTTTTTCAACGTGCTTGGCCCATTGATAAACCCAGCTCGTCCACACTATCAATCCTTAGGGGTTTATAGTCTCAAAATGATGCGACTTTATAATTATATTTATCAAAATTTGGGAGTACAGTATTCCATCGTTCATAGTTTAGATGGTTATGATGAGATTTCGCTGACGGATAATTGTAAAGTAATGACCCATTTAGGAGAGTTCGTGTTTTCGCCTGAACAGTTGGGCTTTAATACATTGAAACAAGAGCAACTTTGGGGTGGAAACACTGTAGATGAAGCAGCTCAGATTTTTATAAATGTATTGGAAAATAAAGCAACTGAAGCACAAAGCAATGCAGTGATTATCAACGCTGCTATTGCAATTCACACTCGCAACTCACAACAATCCATCGAACAATGCAAGACACAAGCTTTAGAATCAATAAAAACTGGCAATGCAAAAAAAGCATTTTTGAAGTTTGTGGAAATATATAGATAGCTACAAAGGTTTAGATACAATTACAGTTGAAAACTGTATAATGACAAAGTAAAAATAACTCTTTAAATCCCAAATCTCAAATTCCAAATTCCAAATTTCTTTAAATAATATGACAATATTAGATAAAATTATAGCCACCAAAGTTTCAGAAGTTGCTACTCGCAAAACATTAACTCCAATCTCTACCTTAGAAAAATCTCCTGGATTTTCTCGAACATGCTTATCGTTGAAACAAAGTTTGTTGAGTTCAGAGTCGGGAATTATTTCTGAATTTAAACGAAAATCTCCTTCCTTGGGTTGGATACATGAGGATGCTGATACAGTGGATATCGCTTCTGGTTATGCGGCTGCAGGTGCTTCTGGAATTTCTATTTTAACCGATTTGGAGTATTTTGGTGGATCGTCCATCGATTTGATGGCTGCTCGTCAGTTTGTGTCATGCCCCATCTTGCGCAAGGATTTTATTGTCGACGAATATCAATTATACGAAACAAAAGCCATGGGTGCTGATGTGGTGCTTTTGATTGCAGCTGCTTTAACGGTAGATCAGACTTTTGAATTGGCCAGAAAAGCACATGAGCTTGGACTTGAGGTGTTGTTAGAAGTGCATAATGCTGAGGAGATTGGACATGCCAATGAGTATGTAGATATGTTGGGGGTAAATAACCGCAATTTGAAAACATTTGAACAGAGCATACAAACCTCTTTCGATTTGGCTGCCTTGATACCGGATCAGTTCGTAAAAGTGAGCGAAAGCGGAATTTCAAATATAGAAACAGTGAAAGAATTACGAAAAGTAGGGTATAAGGGATTTTTGATGGGTGAGAATTTTATGAAAGAAGAAAATCCTGATGAGGCATTAGTTAAATTTATTGAGAATTTAAAATAGTTATTAGCCCCTTCGCACCTTATTTCCCCTTGAAGCGTATTGAATTGAATACAAATAACTATGTAACCTAATAACCAATACCACAGAGTAAATAACGCAAAGCAAATAACGGCGCAGCCAAAGAACCAATAACGATAAAAGAAATAGTTTGGAAAATAAAATTCAAAAAGAAGAAAGTAACTCATTTCCCCTTCAGGGGTTAGGGGTTAAGATACAGAAACAAGGAGGTAACTCAGGTCCCCTTCAGGGGTTAGGGGTTGTAAAAATCTGCGGGATGAAAATCCCTTCTAATATTCTAGCAGTCTCTGCATTACAACCGGATTTTATGGGTTTTATTTTTTACCCTAAATCTCCCCGTTATGCAGAGCCCTTGGATAAGAAAACACTGGATTTATTGCCGAAATCAATTAAGAAAATTGGTGTTTTCGTAAATGAAACGCTGGAAAATGTACTCACAACAATTTATAAATATAAATTGGATGGCGTTCAACTTCACGGTACGGAAATGTCTAGCATGTGTAAGGAATTACGTGAGGTCGGCTATATTGTGATTAAAGCATTTCCCATTGCTGAAGCTTACAATTTTAAAGTAACCAAAGTGTATGAAGGGACATGCGACTATTTCCTTTTTGATACAAAAACAGATGTTTACGGAGGGTCGGGTTTGAAATTTGATTGGACGATGTTGAATGAATATACAGGCGAGACAGCTTTTTTATTGAGTGGTGGTATAGCTCCCAATGATGCCGAAGTTATCCTGAAAATAAAACACCCAAAGTTTGCGGGAATAGATTTAAATAGTAAATTTGAGTTGAGTCCTGGATTAAAAGATATTGAGTTATTAAGTGCATTTTTGAAAGAATTATTATGAATAGAATTAATTTGTTATTCGACCGCAAAAAAGACAAGATCTTTTCGGTGTATTTTACAGCTGGTTTTCCTAAACTGGATGATACCGTGCCAACCTTAAAAGCATTGCAAGCCAATGAGGTAGATATTGTGGAAATTGGCGTTCCATTTTCCGACCCCATGGCCGATGGAATTGTGATACAAAATAGTAGTCAGCAAGCCTTAAAGAATGGAATGAGTATCCGTAAGCTTTTTAGTCAATTGACTGATATCCGCGATCATATTCATATCCCTTTGGTAATGATGGGATACCTGAACCCAATTATGCAATTTGGATTTGAGGAGTTTTGTGCTGAGTGCAGTCGGGTAGGAGTGGATGGAATGATTATCCCTGATTTGCCGATGTCCGATTTTTTGGATGAATATAAAGAAATAGCGGAAAATTACGGATTAGAATTCATTTTTCTGATTACTCCCGAAACTTCTGATGAGCGTATCCGATTGATTGACAGTCATACCAATGGTTTTATTTATATGGTTTCGTCGGCTGCCGTTACGGGTACTCAAAGTTCATTTGATAATAAAGTAGAGTATTTCAATCGTATCAATGCTATGAATTTGAAGAATCCACGACTGATAGGTTTTGGAATTTCCAACAAGTCAACCATGGATATGGTCAATAAATACTCGTCAGGAGCCATTGTTGGTAGTGCTTTTATCAAGGCATTGCAAGAAACTGATGATGTTAACAAAGGGGTCGAATTACTATTGCAAAAGCTGGGTGAGTAAACCTGCCCCTAAATCCCTAAAGGGGACTTTTTGATTACTAAAGCCTCTTGTATCCTTATATTTAGATAGTTGCAGTTTTCTCACTGCTTTTCAATACTCCCTTTGGGAAATATTTAAATTACAATTATGAAAAAAATATTGCTTTCGATTTTGTGCCTTATTAGTTTTAGTGCTTACGGTCAGCTCGAAGATGATCGTGGCTATAAAGTGAAAGTTGGAGATATTGCTCCTGTTTTCAAAATAAAATTGGTGAATGGGGAGACTTTTGATCTCTCAAAACAGAAGAATAAGATAGTGATGCTGCAATTTACAGCCAGTTGGTGTGGTGTTTGCCGCAAGGAGATGCCATTTATCGAAAGTGATATTTGGCAAAAGCACAAAGCAAATCCTAATTTTGTGTTGGTGGCTATTGATCGTGATGAGCCACAAGAAACAGTATTAAAGTTTGTAGAGTCTACACATATTACCTACCCCATCGGCCTTGACCCGAAGTCAACGATATTCACTCTGTATGCTTTACCTGAAGCAGGCATTACCCGAAATGTCATCATTGACAAGGAGGGTAAAATCATAAAACTCACCCGCTTGTTCAATCAGTCTGAATTTGCTCAAATGACTCAAATGATAGATAATTTGTTGAAGTAGCCTACTTGAAATTTACGGTTTAGTCGCTTTGATAGATGTTGTTTTATTTAATTTGGGCTGTTTATATGGAAATGTAGCTAAAAACCAGCTTATTTTACGTGCTTAATGAAAATAATTCAGTATTTTTGCAGCCCCATTATGGAATAGCTGATAGTTTTGAGTGGTTTGGATTAGAATTTAATCTCAAATCTAATTCACTTAGAATGTGTATTATAATCCTAATGGAGTTAAGTATATGAAAAACAAGTATAAAGACCTAATTGAGCAAACCTTTGAATTCCCAAATGAAGAGTTTGCTATTGATGAGAATGATTTGGAGTGGTGTGGTGTCCCTTTAATGGATATTATTAAGCAATATGGCACTCCTTTGCGTATCGCCTATTTACCTAAAATAGCCCAAAACATACAACGTGCAAGGCGAATGTTCAATGTGGCGATGGCAAAAGTTGATTATACCGGCGATTATCATTATTGCTATTGTACCAAAAGTTCTCACTTCTCCTTTGTTATGGAAGAAGTGCTGAAAAATGGTGTTCATGTTGAAACTTCATCAGCTTTCGATATTAATATCATGGAATCATTGTATGATCAAGGTTTGTTGAAACCTGATAATTACGTTATATGCAACGGGTTTAAGCGTCCACAGTACGTAGAGAATATCCAAAATTTAATGCGAAATGGATTTACAAAGGTTATTCCTATTTTAGATAATAAATTTGAATTAGATTTATTGCTCAAAGATTTCGACTTAAAATTAAAGGTTGGAATTCGTATTGCAGCGGAAGAAGAACCTAAATTCGATTTCTATACTTCTCGTTTGGGCATACGATACAACGACATAATTCCTTATTATACCAAGAACATTCAAGGCAATGATCAAGTTGAACTGAAGATGCTCCACTTCTTCATTAATACTGGTGTTAAAGACACTGCATACTACTGGAATGAGTTGAATAAGGCAGTCAACTTGTATTGTGAGTTGAAGAAGAAATGCCCTGAGTTGGACAGTCTGAACATAGGTGGTGGCTTCCCAATTCAGACGCATTTGGATATGACTTACGATTATGAGTATATTGCTGAGGAGATTGTAGCACAAATAAAAACTATTTGCGGTCAATACGGAGTGCCTGAACCAAATATATTTACTGAATTCGGATCGTATACAGTTGGTGAAAGTGGTGCGATGCTTTATTCTATTGTCAATCAGAAGAAGCAAAATGATCGTGAGCTTTGGAATATGATTGACAGTTCATTTATGACTACTTTGCCCGATACTTGGGCTATCAATCAGCGATATGTTTTCTTAGCCATCAACAATTGGGATTCTGAATATGAAAGGGTCAATTTGGGTGGACTGACTTGTGATAGTGAAGATTTCTACAATGCAGAAGTACATTCAAATGCTATATTTATGCCAAAAATGCAAGAAGACCGCGAGCAATTCGTAGGTTTCTTCCATACTGGTGCGTATCAAGAGTCTTTAAGTGGCTACGGCGGTATTCAGCATTGCCTGATACCAGCACCTAAATTGGTTATTATCGACAAAGATGAAGATGGCGAATACTTTACAAAGCTTTTTGCCAAAGAACAAAGCTATAAATCGATGATGAAAATCTTAGGGTATTAAGAATTTACTATTTATTTATTGACGATTTACAATTTAAGAACTGATTCTACATAATACAGAAAATTTATCTTTCAAATCTAATCTAAGAATACGTTTCTAAATATATAAAATAGGGTCAGTCGAATTTTCCGACTGACTCTTTTCGTTTTACATACAAGCATTGATAAACAC
>JBBSCW010000188.1:0-6907 GCA_038249855.1 Bacteroidales bacterium | reverse complement strand
TGTGGTTCACGCTCGAAAAGCTGTGATTTTATTTCTCTGTATCTGAAAAGGTTTGTGTCATCATTCTGATAATACTATCGCGAGTTACTCCTTCGCGGGGCACTAATAAAATAGTATCATCTCCTGCAATAGTTCCTAAAATTTCATCAGTCGCTTTATTGTCTATATCCCAAGCAATGGCGCTTGCATAGCCTGGTTTTGTTTTAACTACTGCCAACTGACCCGAAAATTCAAGACTAATTATCGCTCCAAACGATATTATGTTGTTTGAATTTTGATTAGGCGGCAAGGGCTTGTTATAAGAAGGTAAAATATATTTATAAGTTCCGTTCGACAAAGGCGTTTTAGCTACTTTTAGCAATTTCAGATCTCTCGAAAGTGTAGCCTGAGTAACATCGCTGCCCTTATCATTGAGTATTTTCAACAATTCCTCCTGACTTCCTACTACGGTCGACCTGAGAATCTCTGAAATAACTTGTAAACGATTTCTTTTGTTTTTCATAGTTTGAAATTGTTACTTAAAATTCACTACCTAAAAATATTGACTTAAATTTCAGGTTGTATTTCTGCGAATATATGCAGTTTTCATACAGCAAAATGTATATTTATTAATATCGGTTACAAAAGTAGACTATTTCATTCATTCTAACAACAGTTTTAGTATTAAATATTCATCTTTTATTCAAAATAACGAGTATTATGGTTGATTTGGGTGCAATTTATGTATATTAATTCATATAATCTTATGAAATAGACAAAAAAAATGGGTCGTAGAAATCTCCACAACCCAAAAAAATCAAAAAGAATTTACAATTTAAACATATCCAAACTAAAAATTATCTCTGCGCCCTTTTAGAATAATAGAACCAGTTACGACACAAAATGATAAAGGAAAATAATATGAGCTTCCAGAGCTGGTTTTTTACTGTCCTTAATTTCAAGTGTGGCCAGAATTTCAGCTTTTGAAGTTCCGCGCAAGTTGATCAAGGAAACTAATTTTGCCCTACAACGAACTTCCGAATTAACTGTAACCGCTTGCATGAATTTCAGTTTTTCGATACCATAATTAACTGTCAATCTGGAGTTCCGTATATCGATTATCTGCTCCCACAAATGAGGAAGAATTGACAAAGTAAGATATCCATGAGCAATAGTCGCATTAAAAGGACTTTCGGTTTTTGCTCGTTCAGGATCGGTATGTATCCATTGATGATCAAGTGTTGCGTCAGCAAAAAGATTAATTTGATCTTGCGTGATAGTCAAATAAGGCGAAGTTCCTAATTCCTTGCCAACATACTCCTGAAATTCATCAAAACTATTAATAATAATCTGGCTCATAAAATAAATATTATATGTATTAGTAATGTTAATGCACAAATAAACATGTAATGTGCAAAAATAACAATTTAAACTATATGAAACAATAGCGTTTCACAATCAACACAAAAAAGCATTGAAAATCTTACGAAGTATGCGAATGAAACAGTATTAACTTTTTATGAATAAAAATACAGATAGATTTTCGAAGTATATAAGAACATATTTTGGCGTTTAGTTTTTATATAAACCTATTTATTGAGTAGAAAAATGTATCTTTGTTTCAATATTTAATACAATATAAGGATAATAAAAACTACAAATAGAATGAAAAAACTATTCTTAATAGATGCTTATGCCATCATATATAGAGCATATTATGCGTTTATTCGTGCTCCCAGGGTAAATTCAAAAGGACTAAACACCTCGGCTATTTTCGGATTTGTAAATACACTCGAAGATGTTTTGAAACGCGAAAAGCCTACGCATATAGCTGTTGCATTTGATCCAAAAGGGAAAACTTTCCGCCACGAAGCCTATGAAGCCTATAAAGCACAACGTGAGTCGACACCCGAAGACATCAAATTAGCCGTTCCTTATATTAAAAAAATCATTCAGGCTTATAATATTCCTATCATGGAAGTAGCTGGTTACGAAGCTGATGATGTAATTGGAACAGTGGCTAAACAGGCTGAAAAAGAAGGATTTGAAGTGTTTATGCTTACACCTGATAAGGATTACGGGCAGTTAGTTTCCGATCATATTTCTATGTATCGACCCAAACATACAGGTGGATTTGAAATAATGGGACCAGCTGAAATAAAAGCCAAATATGATTTAGACAGCCACGAACAAGTTATTGATTTGTTAGGTTTGATGGGTGATTCTGCAGATAATATCCCAGGTTGCCCGGGCGTTGGCGAGAAAACAGCCGTGAAATTGCTGAAAGAATTTGGAAGCATCGACACTTTACTGACCCGCACTGATGAGTTGAAAGGAGCACTTAAAACCAAAGTAGAAGCCAATAAAGATTTGATTATCTTTTCGAGATTTTTAGCAACCATAAAAATTGATGTTCCAATTACTTTCGATGCGCATGCTGTTGAAATAGAACCTATTAATGAACCTGAACTGCGAGCATTATTTGAAGAATTAGAATTCAGAACCATGGGCGATTCAAAATTCAAAAAACCTTTTTCTTCTTTACCGCCAGATGAATTCAGTCCAAGCATTCAGTTTGCACAACCAAAATCACCTGCAGGCCAAACTTCACTTTTTGATGCTTTTGATGAAGCTGACAAACCCAAACAAA
Organism: Bacteroidales bacterium; assembly: GCA_038249855.1. Taxonomy (GTDB): domain Bacteria; phylum Bacteroidota; class Bacteroidia; order Bacteroidales; family Paludibacteraceae; genus Paludibacter. The sequence goes on along the minus strand of JBBSCW010000188.1, from coordinate 4,278 downwards.
GCAAACCTACAAAAGAACAAAAAGCTGTTGAATCCACTGTAATTCAAGTGCAAGAAGGTGGTATGAAAATGCTTAAAAACGTCGCACACCAATATCATTTGATTGATACAAAAATAAAAAGAGCCGATTTAATTTCAAAACTCTTTATGCAAAAATCAGTTTGCTTTGACACTGAGACAACTGGTGTAGATGTATTTACAGCCGATTTAGTTGGACTTTCATTCTGTTACGTTCAAGGCGAAGCCTACTTTGTAAGCTTACCAAACGACAGAAACGAAGCCTTAGAGATTTTAACTGAATTTAAAGCCTTCTTCCAAAGTGAGCATATTGAAAAAATTGGTCAGAATATTAAATTCGACCTATTAATGCTGGCAATGTATGGGATCAATTTACAAGGAAAGATATTTGATACCATGATTGCCCATTACTTGATACAGCCAGAGTTACGTCACGGGATGGATTATTTGGCCGAAATCTATCTACATTATCGCACCATTCACTACGAAGATGTAGTAGGGAGCAAAGGTAAAAATCAAATTGACATACGATTTGTCGACCAAAATATATTATGCGATTATGCTTGCGAAGATGCAGACATTACATTTCAATTGAAACAAATCCTTGAAAAAGATTTAATTGAGAATGGATTAGAAAATTTGTTTTATAATATTGAAATGCCCTTGATGAAAGTGCTTTCCAAAATGGAGCAAAACGGAGTAAGGATTGACAGTAAGGCTTTGGCTCAAAGTTCGGAGATACTAACAGCCGAAATGAAACTAATCGAGATTGAGATTATTGAAATGGCAGGCTGCGAATTCAATGTTTCATCACCCATGCAAGTGGGCGAAGTACTTTTCGATAGACTGAAATTAGATGATAAGGCTAAAAAAACAAAGACTGGACAGTACTCTACATCGGAAGACATACTCGAAAAAATCAAATCGAAACATCCAATTATTAGTAAGATTTTAGATTATCGTGGATTGAAGAAATTATTAAGCACTTATATTGATGCTTTGCCGCTGCTCGTCAATTCAAAAACTCACAGAGTTCATACCTCTTTTAATCAAACAGTTACATCCACTGGCAGACTTAGTTCCACGAATCCAAATTTACAAAACATTCCTATACGTGATGCCCAAGGGAAGGAAATCCGCAAGGCATTTATTCCTGATGATAATTGTGTATTTATGAGCGTCGATTATTCGCAAATTGAATTGCGCATCATGGCACATCTGAGTGTTGATGCCAATATGATGGAAGCGTTTAACAAGGGATTGGATATTCACACAGCTACGGCAGCAAAAATCTACAAAGTTGGACTCGATGAAGTAGATTCGGATATGCGACGCAAAGCCAAAACGGCTAACTTCGGCATTATTTACGGCATTTCAACTTTCGGATTGGCTGAGCGATTAGCAATTCCACGGGCAGAAGCCAAAGAATTAATAGATGGTTATTTTGCTACTTATCCAGATGTGAAAAAATATATGGACGAAGCCATACAGCGAGCTAAGGAAAAAGGTTATGTAGAAACAATATATGGCCGGAAGCGATTTTTAGCTGATATCAATTCACAAAATAGTATCGTTCGTGGTTATGCAGAACGCAATGCCATCAACGCTCCTATTCAAGGTTCGGCGGCAGATATCATCAAAATTGCAATGGTAAGAATTCAGAAAAGATTGACTGCAGAGGGCTTGAAAACCAAAATGACCATGCAAGTACATGATGAATTGAATTTTAGTGTGCCGATGGACGAAATAGAAATTGCAAAAAAATTAGTTGTAGAGGAAATGGAAAGTGCGATTGAACTACAAGTTCCACTTATTGCCGACTGTGGAATTGGTAGCAATTGGCTGGAAGCACATTGAGAAACACATTGAGAAAAAAAATAATCTCGAAATAAGGAACGTCAAAAAAGCCCTAATCCGTAAGGAAAAGGGCTTCGTTATTATTTAACAAGAAGCGATTATGCCATTTTGTTCACAAAAACGGTAAGTTTCGATTTTAAGTTCGAAGCTTTGTTTTTATGTATGATATTACGTTTAGCTAATTTATCAAGCATTGAACTGATTTTTGGTAACATTTCAGCTGCTACTGCTTTTTCAGTTGTACTTCTTAACTTGCGAACTGAATTACGTGCTGTTTTTGCGAAATAACGATTATGTAATTTGCGTTTTTCAGCTTGACGAATTCTTTTAATTGAAGATTTGTGATTTGCCATCTCAAATATACTTTTTTAATGTCTTTTTCTAATAACTTTTTTGTAGTCCCTAGGGGAGTCGAACCCCTCTTTCCAGGATGAAAACCTGGCGTCCTAACCGATAGACGAAGGGACCATTACTGGTCTTTGCAACTGTGTATTGTTATCCACAATTGCGGGTGCAAATATACGGCAGTTTTTTGAATTGACAATAGCTTTGGAAGAAATATTTCTCAAATTTTCCTAATCGCTTATTTTTCAGGCATTGCGTTCGTGATTTTTATACTCGCGATGAGTAATTTAGAAATTTTTGACAATAATATTTGTACATTTGTACACTTAAACCCTTGCAAAATGCTTATAAAAACCTCCGGTATTGTAATTCATTCGCTCAAATACAGCGATAATTCTAATATTGTTACTATATATACTACCCAATTTGGGCGAACAACTTATATGGTTCATGCTGTAAATAAGAAAAAATCCAAATTTAGAGCTGCATTTTTACAACCCTTGTCTATAGTTGAGATGAATGTTTATCATCAACCGAGCAAAAACATCCAAACTATCAAGGACATCAATATAGTATATCCGTTTACAGGCATTCCCTATAATCCAGTGAAAAACTCATTGGCACTTTTTATTGCAGAAGTACTTTACCGTGGCTTGAAAACCAGCGAGCCCGATGAGGAATTATTTAATTTCATTCAAAATTCAATTCAGGCATTAGATTGTTGTGAGGAAGGTTTAGCTAATTTCCATTTGGTATTTATGATGAAACTTTGCCGCTTTTTGGGTTTTTCGCCAAACAGGGAAGGTAATAATCTAAAGTATTTCGATTTGGAAAATGGAATTTTTGTAGCGAATAAGCCACTTCACAAGCATTTTTTAGACGAGGAAATAACATTCTATTTCCTTAAAATATTGTATACCGATTATATTGAAATGAGAAACATCTTGTTAAATCGGAATATCCGACTTCAACTTATAGAATCGTTGATCGATTATTACAAATTACACATACCCGACTTCAAAGGGCTTAAATCACTTGCCGTGCTTCACGAATTATTTGATTGACGATGACCGCTTTTGTTTTTCTAACTCCATTTGTTCACGCGATTTACTTTGCGTTACAAAAAACACCCCTATAAATACGAGTACAGCCGCCACAATCTTATCCGGCCCGAAATTATCCATTCCCATGGCTACGGCTGCCAATGAAGCCACTAAGGGCTGCAAATAATTATACATACTGAAAGTGGTTGGTCGCAATGCTTTTTGCCCAATGGCAATTAAAATATAAGTGAGAAAAGTCGCCAATACTACTACATAACCGATTCGCAAATAGCTAGAAGTGTCGAAAGACAAAAAATCGGTGGCTATTAAATGTTGGTGGCAAAATGGATAACATTGTATGGTGGCGAATAAAAACATCCACTTCATAACCGTAAAAGGCGAATATCGAGAGATAAGACCTTTGAAAACAGTTAAATAGAGGGCAAAAGAAAACACGCCGACAAAAACAAACACATTACCCCAAATACTTCCTGAACCAAAATTTGTGTTTTTATTGCCAAATATTAATAATAAAGCACCGCTTGCACCCAACAAAACTCCAAAAGCTTTTTTCAGTGTAATAGGTTCTTTGATGATAACGGCAGCCAAAATCATACTAACTATGGGCAATAATGTTACCACAATAGATGCATCGATGGGTGAAGTCATGGACAAACCGACAATAAATGGAAGTTGATTGGCGGACAATGCCAAAGCCGCAGCGAAGAAAAATAGAACAATATCTTTGAATGGAACTTTCTCGTGATGCGTAAAAAGAGACAAAGACCAAAAGAGAATCATACCGCCCCCAAGCCGAAAAAATGTAAGTGTAAAAGGATCCACCACTTCAGGCATCAACGACCTGGAGATGACTGTATTTAAACCAAAAATGATATTGGCAGAGAAGACGGCTATGTGCCCATTAACTTTATTTCGTTACATAATGAGTCGCAAAGTTAGGATTTACAATCGACAAAAAGTCATTTGTTCAAGTATTTAACAAAATTACAATTGAG
>JBBSCW010000187.1:0-6978 GCA_038249855.1 Bacteroidales bacterium | reverse complement strand
CTTACAACGAACAAGATTATGTGAAAGCTAAAGTAGAAAACACTCAGAGTTTGGATTATCCACCCGAAAAACTTCATCAAATATGGGTAACTGATGGATCTAATGATGCAACTCCTAATTTATTAGCTGAGTATCAAAACATAGTAGTACTTCACAAGCCTGAGCGAAATGGAAAGATTGCAGCTATGAATCGTGCTGTGAAGTACGTAAAAACACCCATCGTAATTTTCTCTGATGCCAATACTTTACTTGGAAAAGAATCTATTTTGAAAATAGCTGAAATGTTTGCAGATCCTAAAACAGGTTGTGTTTCAGGTGAAAAACGTATTTTTAATGCAGATTCTGAGGCTGCATCGGCTGCTGGCGAAGGTATTTATTGGAAGTACGAATCTGCACTGAAACGCTGGGATGCCGAACTCTATTCGGCTGTGGGTGCAGCAGGTGAGTTGTTTGCTATTCGTACAGAGCTCTTCAACGAAGTGGAACCTGATACACTCTTGGATGATTTTATAATTTCATTAAGAGTTGCAATGCAAGGTTACAAGATTGACTATGACCCTGAAGCTTATGCCATTGAAACCGCTTCGGCCAATGTGAAAGAAGAACTTAAACGTAAAATTCGTATTGCTGCTGGTGGAATTCAATCCATTGTTCGTCTCTATCCTCTATTAAATATTTTCAAGTACGGCATGCTTTCATTTCAATATATTTCGCACAGAGTGTTACGATGGACTATTACTCCTTTGGCTTTAGTGTTATTGTTGCTAATAAACATTGTTTTGGCATTTAATTCAACATTTTTTTTAGTAATTTTGGGACTCCAAGCTTTATTCTACATATCGGCTTTTATCGGTTGGAAACTAGAAAATAAAAAATTAAAAGTGAAGATTTTCTTTATTCCTTATTATTTTTTTATCATGAATTACGCCGTTTTTATGGGATTTGGAAGATATTTGCGCAATTCTCAGAGTGTAAATTGGGAACGTGCACAAAGAGCTAAATAATTTAAGATTAAATATATAAATCAATATTAAATAAAATATTATGAGTAGAATATTAATTACAGGAGGTGCCGGATTTATTGGCTCGCATTTAGGTGATAGATTATTAAATGATGGACATGAAGTTATTTGTTTGGATAATTTTTTTACTGGGCGCAGAAAAAATATTGAACATAATCTATCAAATCCTTATTTTGAATTTGTACGTCATGATGTTACAACTCCATACATGGCCGAAGTAGACGAAATTTATAATTTAGCTTGTCCGGCTTCTCCAATTCATTATCAATACAATCCAATTAAAACGGTAAAGACATCAGTGATGGGAGCTATTAATATGTTAGGGCTGGCCAAGCGTGTTAAAGCTAAAATTTTGCAAGCATCTACCAGCGAAGTTTATGGGGATCCAAGCGTCCATCCTCAGTTTGAAGAGTATTGGGGAAATGTAAATCCAATCGGGATTCGATCGTGTTATGATGAGGGTAAGCGTTGTGCCGAAACTCTTTTCATGGATTATCATCGTCAAAATGACGTTAAAATAAAAATTATTCGCATATTTAATACTTACGGGCCGCGTATGAACCCAGACGATGGTCGAGTGGTGTCAAACTTTATTGTGCAAGCATTGCGAGGTCAGGATATTACAATTTTTGGGAGTGGTGAACAAACCCGTAGTTTTCAGTATGTCGACGACTTGGTTGAGGGAATGGTAAGAATGATGAATACCGATAATTCAATCATTGGTCCAATCAATATCGGAAATCCTAATGAATTTACTATGATTGAGTTAGCAACTAAAGTGATAGAATTAACGGGATCTTCATCTAAACTAATTTTCAAAGAATTACCTTCTGACGACCCTAAACAACGACAACCAGATATAAGTAAAGCCGATAGAATATTAAATCATTGGAGACCTAATGTCCAATTAGAAGAAGGTTTAATTAAATCAATTGCATATTTTGAAGAGGAACTAAAATCCATGAAAAAATAATTTTAGAAGAGATGAAAACTAATTGGTTCTCATCTCTTTTTTAATTATAGAAGATCAAAAAGAGGAAAATTTTAACTCGTGCTTTTCAACAATTTTCTTTTGCGCTTGTTTTGATAAATAGTATATAATATTAAAAGTTATGAGTTTACAATCAATTAAGAAAGGTCAAAAAGTTGTCATTATCGGAGGTGGTTTTGCTGGATTACAATTAGCAAAAACATTACGAAAAGCAGATTTAAAAGTAATATTAGCAGATAAACAAAATCATCATCAGTTTCAACCTCTTTTTTACCAAGTGGCAAGTGGCCGACTTGAACCATCCAGCATTTCTTTTCCATTTCGGAAAATTTTCCAAAAAAGTAAAAATATTGATTTTAGAATGACTGATATCGTAAGTATCAATCCATTAGAAAATAAAATCATGACCTCTTACGATCGTACAATTACTTACGATCAACTGATTATTGCCACTGGCTGCAAAACAAATTTCTTTGGAAATCAGCAGATTAGCGAGAACGCCTTCTCAATGAAAACTACGCAAGAATCCATTGATATTCGAAACAAGATTTTTTTTAGTCTCGAAAAAGAAATTTTTGCCCGTCCCGAAGATAAACAGGCTTGGATGAATATAGTTATTGTTGGAGGGGGTCCTACTGGCGTTGAATTAGCTGGTGCTTTTGCTGAATTGAAGAAAGACGTTTTGCCCAAAGATTATCATAATATTGACATCTCAAAATTCCATATTATTTTAGTGGAAGGTAGTAAGCATACACTCAATAATATGAGTGAGGAATCGAAAATTGCTTCTCAAAAATACCTGGAAGATTTGGGAGTCATTGTAAAGACTGAAATAGTATTAAATTCTTATGATGGTAATGTTGCAGTATTAAGTAATGGGGAGACTATTCCTACAAAAAATGTGATTTGGGCAGCAGGAGTTACTGGAAATATTATCGAAGGAATTGAAAAAGACGATATTATACGAAATAGATACAAAGTAAATAGGTTTAATCAATTGCTCAATTACGAAAATATTTATGCATTGGGCGATGTTGCTTACATGGAAACTCCCAAATATCCAAATGGACATCCACAAGTAGCTAATGTAGCTATCAATCAAGCACATAATTTAGGAAAAAACATTCTCAAAATTTTAAAAAATCCTCAAGCCTCATTAAAGGAATATGAATACAACGATCTTGGAATGATGGCAACCGTGGGCAAACACAAGGCAGTAGTTGAATTTCCATTTCTCAAATTCAAAGGTCCTTTGGCTTGGTATATCTGGATGTTTCTGCACTTAATGTTGATTTTAAGTGTGCGAAACAAAATTGTAATTTTCTTCAATTGGGCTTGGAGTTATTGGACTAAAGACACTTCGCTGCGCTTGATTACCAATATTAATTACAAAAAAGAAAAAATTATAGACGAGCAAAAGTAAAAACGCAGAGAAATATTCTAAATATATTTCCCTGCGTTATAAAGTATTAGAAATGAAGTTATTCTACGCCAACTTCTCTAATTTACTTACATTTTTCTCTATGTCTTCATCTGAAAGTGCATAATTTTGCAAATCGCCTGCCAAAAATTGATCATACGAAGCCATATCCACCAAACCATGACCGGAAAGATTGAATAGAATAGTTTTTTGGGTTCCTTCTTCTTTGCATTTCAACGCTTCATTGATGGCAGCTGCAATGGCATGAGCTGATTCGGGAGCGGGAACTATTCCTTCGGTTTGGGCAAACAATACACCAGCATTGAAAGAATCCAACTGATTGATATCTACAGCCTCCATCATATTGTCTTTCATCAACTGACTTACTATGGTTCCTGCACCATGATAACGCAATCCGCCTGCATGAATATGCGCTGGTGCAAAATTATGCCCCAAAGTAAACATTGGTAAAAGTGGTGTATAACCTGCTTCGTCACCAAAATCATATTCAAATTTTCCACGGGTCAATTTCGGACAAGAAGCTGGCTCGGCAGCAACAAAGCGTGTCTTTTTGCCGTCATTAATATTGTGTCGCATGAATGGAAAGGAAATTCCGGAGAAATTCGATCCTCCACCAAAACAACCAATTATTACATCGGGATATTCTCCCGCCATTTCCATTTGTTTCTCAGCTTCCAATCCAATAACCGTTTGATGCAATGAAACATGATTTAATACGCTACCCAAGGTGTATTTACAATTCGGAGTACTCATGGCCAATTCGATAGCTTCTGAAATGGCAGTTCCTAAACTTCCCTGATACATTGGATTTTTAGTTATAATTTCGCGTCCGGCTTTGGTCGACATGCTGGGCGAAGGTATTACAGTTGCTCCCCAAGTTTGCATCAGCGAGCGGCGATAAGGTTTTTGTTCGTAACTGATTTTTACCATATAAACTGCCAATTCAAGACCAAAAGATTTAGCTGCAAACGATAAAGCAGTTCCCCATTGTCCAGCTCCAGTTTCGGTAGTAATATTGGTAACTCCTTCTTCTTTACAATAATAGACCTGTGGTATAGCTGAATTTAGTTTGTGTGAACCTACCGGACTTACACTTTCGTTTTTGAAATAAATATGAGCCGGAGTGTCCAACGCTTTTTCTAAATTGTAAGCACGAACTAATGGAGTAGGGCGGTAAATTTTCAAAATTTCTCTCACTTCCTCTGGAATATCTATCCATGTATCTGATTGATTCATTTCTTGATCGGAAACTCCTTTTGAAAACAAGGGATATAAATCTTCTGCTTTGATAGGTTCTTTGGTTCCAGGATGCAACATAGGCATCGGTTTTGTCGGCATATCGGCCACTATATTATACCATTGCTTTGGTAATTCACTTTCGGGTAAGAGAAATTTTTTAATTCTTTCCATCTGATTTTTCGATTATATTTTATATGTTATGTTATTATTTATAGGAATTAGCTCACAAAGATAAGTATAAATTGTAAAAATTAAAAGTAATAAGGGAATAAAATTGATAATATGAAAGTTGAAAAGGCTGTTTTGTGTAAGTTTTAAAACATTGATTTATTGCATCAGAAGATTAAAATTAAATGAGTACTTTTGTAATCAAAATAATAAAAACACGAATAAAAAAACTCAATATTATGGTACAATCGATGACTGGTTACGGAAAAGCAACCTGCGAATATGGAAATAAGAAAATTGTTGTTGAAATTAAATCACTCAACAGCAAACAGTTGGATGTTTCTACAAGAATTTCGGGATTGTATCGCGAAAAAGATATTGAAATCCGCAATGAACTATCTCAGAAATTAGAACGTGGTAAAGTTGATTTCTCTTTGTATGTCGATAATTCGGGCAAAGAATCTGTCTCTCAGATTAATGCATCGGTAGTTGAGGCTTATTATCAACAGATTAAAACCATCGCCGATAAAATTGGTGTTGAAGTTCCTGCCAATTGGTTCGAAGTGTTGCTTCGCTTACCCGATACAATGAAAACCGAAACCGTAGAGTTAGACGAAAACGAATGGATTGAAATTAAGAAAATTATAAATAATGCCATCGATCAGTTGACTGAGTTTAGAATTCAGGAAGGTAAATCGCTCGAAAATGTTTTTGTCAATAAAATATCGCATATTGCCGAACTTCTCGAACAAGTTGCACCTTACGAACAGGAACGGGTAGAAAAAATCAAAGCCAGACTCGAAGAAAATTTGTTGGCATTGTCTGACAAGATAGATTATGACAAAAATAGGGTAGAGCAGGAGTTGGTGTTTTATATTGAAAAATTAGACGTGAACGAGGAAAAAGTTCGACTCAAAAATCACCTTGATTATTTTATAGAAACCATGCAACACGAAAAATCGCCAGGCAAAAAACTAGGATTTATTGCCCAAGAAATTGGTCGTGAAGTAAATACACTCGGTTCAAAATCAAATCACAGCGAAATGCAAAAAATCGTAGTCCTGATGAAAGATAATCTGGAACAAATTAAAGAACAAGTGCTTAATGTGCTGTAAAAGAATTGATTAATATAAAGTAATAAAAGTATTTGCATTTATATTTAAACCACATCAAAATTAATATTGAAAAAAAATGTAATAAAAATGATAAATAAAAATATTTGACTATTTTTGTCAAAACAATTATTGTCTTATGGATACATTCGCAGATTTAATTAGAATTGCAAGAGAAAGTAAAGGACTTTTTCTTCGACAAGTGGCTGCCTCACTGGATATTGATCAGGCTATTATTAGTAAATTTGAAAGAGGAGAACGAAAACCGACTAAAAATCAAGTTGAGAAATTTGCTGAGTTTTATGAATTGGATAGGAATTATCTGATTACTTCATGGTTGAGTGATAAAATTGTTTACTCAATTATGGATGAAGAAAATGGAGAAGATGCTTTAAAAGTAGCAGAAGAGAAAGTCAAATACCTTAAAACTATTCAACATGGAAAATAAAATAAAAGTTGTAGAATTATTTGCAGGTGTTGGAGGTTTTAGAATTGGACTTGAAGGTTGGAATGGAAAATCAGCTTCTTCTGGTTATAGAGAAAAATTTGAATCACCTTTTGAAGTGGTTTGGAGCAATCAATTTGAACCATCGACCAAAACACAACATGCGTCAATCGTGTACGAACATCGTTGGGATAGAAAATTACATTGCAATCAGGATATTGCGACAGTTGATATTACCAAAATTCCTGACCATGAATTATTAGTTGGAGGGTTTCCTTGTCAAGATTATTCGGTGGCAACAACTCTTAAAAACTCAAAAGGGCTTATCGGAAAAAAAGGTGTTCTTTGGTGGTCAATTCATAAGATATTGACTGAAAAAGAAAATAAACCCAAATATCTTTTTCTTGAAAACGTTGACCGACTTTTAATTTCTCCATCAGGACAACGCGGACGAGATTTTGCAATTATTTTAAAAAGTTTAAATGACTTGGGATATGCTGTTGAATGGCGCATTATTAATGCTGCGGAATACGGTATGCCCCAACGAAGGAAACGAATAT
>JBBSCW010000186.1:0-6995 GCA_038249855.1 Bacteroidales bacterium | reverse complement strand
ATAGAACGAAAAGAATATTCTTTGCGGAAATCGTCGAATGCCAACCCAAAACCAATTTCGCCACGAAGGTCGCCAACTTCATTTTTTCGCATCAATTCTATGGTTTTTCTGCCCAGAATCCTTTTGCCATTGAATTCTCCTTCGTTAAGAATCATCTGACAAAATTTCGCATAATCTTCTATTGGTCCAGACAATCCAGCACCCGTGCTAAATAGGGTTTTAGCACCCGAATAAGGAAAAGTTTGGAAAATTCCATTGGCTTGAAGGTTCGGTTTTAAGGCTTGATTCAGCTCTTTTTGATACAGTGTAACCAAACGATTTTCAATACTCTCAGGCAGGTAGAAATAAGTATTATTCATTCCGAGTGGCTCAAAAATATTGATTTTGAAGTATTGATCTACTGACATTCCAGAGACTACTTCAATCAGATAGCCCAATACATCAACGCTCATTCCATAACTGAATTTTTCTCCTGGATTATGTTCAAGCGGACAAGTTGCTAATTTTTTGATAACCTCAGCTAAAGTTATATTTTTCAGACTGTAAAGTGGAGAAATTGGAATGCCCATTTTGTCGTAAACAAGTCGCATATTACTCCATCCGTATGAAATGCCAGAAGTATGTGTTAACAAATGTCGTATGGTAATATCCTTATTAGCTGGGACGGATGTATAACTTGAATCTTGTGGATTTACAGTGCTGAGCACTTTAGGGGTTGCAAACTCAGGAATGTATTTTTTAATAGGATCGTCCAATAAAATTTTCCCTTGTTCCATGAGTTGCAATACGGCCACGGCGGTAATTGCTTTAGTTTGCGAAGCCATGCGAAATAAATCATCCGTACGGCAAGGTACTTTGTTTTCAATATTTCTCCAACCAAATACTTTATTATGAACCACTTTTCCATGATGAGCCACAAAAGTTACAGCGTGAGGAATGGTTCCATTGTACACTAATTGCTGAAAAACGCTATCCAACCGAGCCAAACGATTGGCATCAAAAGTTTTGGGAACTTTCTTCTCAAAACTGAAATGTTGAGGATGTTTGGTAGTTTGTCCCCACGAAAAAGTGAAACAAAATGCCAACAGACAAGTAATTAAATATCTTTTAGCAGAGAAAACTAGAGTGATTTTTTTCATAAAATTCCTGATTGTTTAAATATAAGCTTAAATAATAGTATTTAAATAGCAATGTCGTTTAGTTAAGGATTTGGATTTTATTTGATGAGTTTTCCTGTAGGGAATCAATATCAATAGGAGAAGTTTCGCCACCAGAATACGATTCCACGTAGTGGATTTACAGGTTTATTCCCTACGGGAAATTATTCATATTGTTAAAAATTAAACTATGGATATTAATGTCCAACGGACAATTTTTATTTTTCTCACTAACTTAAAGACATTGATTTAAATAGGGCAATTAATTTCTTTACGCTTGTAGATTAGTACTTGATAAAAATTTCCATGTGAGCCAAGCCAAACCACCTGTTCCAGTTAACAAGGCCTTTTCATCAATTCTGAAATCGGCACTGTGTAATCCTCCTGTATTCGCATTAACAGCTCCCTTAATTCCGAACCGGTAAAATGTACATGGAAATTGCTGTGTGAAAAATGCGAAGTCCTCCGAGGTCATTCTCATAGCCAATTCTTCAATATTATCGCTTCCAACCCATTCTGCAGCAAAATCTTTTGCCATTTCTGTCACCTTTTCATCATTAACTACGCAAGGATAACCATCAGGTATATTAATTTCGGCAGTGCAACCGTAGGCAGCACAAGTTTCGTTGATAATTCTCTGAATATGTTCCTTGGCTTGTGCTCTCCAAGTTTCGTTAATAGTTCGGAAAGTACCAGATAATTGTACTTCCGACGGAATCACATTTTGAGCTCCGTTGGCAATAAGCCGACCAAAGGTCAACACCATAGGAATAAGTGGTGGACAAAGTCTGCTACGCACTTGTTGTAATGAAACTAAGGTTTGTGCTGCTGCCAATACTGTATCGTTCAGCAAATGTGGAAGTGCTCCATGACCACCTTGACCTTTAATTTTAATGTGAATCTCATCAGCCGAAGCCATTATTAAACCTGAAAGAAATCCCATAGTTCCAGTTGGAAAATCAACTGAAACATGCTGAGCAATAATTAATTCAGGCTTAATCTCATCAAAAATTCCATCTTCGAGCATCAATCTAGCACCTCCAGGCGATTTTTCTTCGCCAGGTTGAAAAATCAACAAAACAGTGCCTTCAAATTTAGTTTTTAATTCGTTTAGCACTTTTGCAGCACCCAGCAAACAAGCAGTATGAGCATCGTGGCCGCAAGCGTGCATCACATTTTCGTTCTTCGATTTCCATGGAATATCCACCATTTCGCAAATAGGCAGTGCATCCATATCGGCACGTAAGGCAATTACTTTTTTGTGCGGATTTTTTCCCTCAATTCTTCCCAAAACACCATTTCCACCAATTCCTGAGCGAAAAGGTATCTGCATTTTGGTAAGTTGTTGTTGAATGAATCTGGCAGTTTCATACTCCTCGAACGATAATTCAGGATTTGCATGAAGTTGTCGATAACATTCTACGACGTAGTTATGATATGTTTCTGTAAGTTGTTTAATTTCTTCTTTTGCAGACATCAATGTATTTACTATTTGATAATTTACCATTTACTATTTTTAAGAACAAATACTATTTCTTGATATTGAAATTTGCCAATCACAAAAGTAATCAATTTTATAGTAATGCGTGAAATTTTGCTAAAACCTTATTGTTACTTTTCATTTTCTGACATTGTAGGTCGTCTAATCCATCTTCATTAGCTTTTTTCTCAATTTAAATCTTATCTTTGCGGCTGTATTATAAATTTGATTTCAAACTTTAATATATTTTTTCAAACTCTTGATTTCGTCCCTTTTTTTTAATGAATAAGTTCGTTACTTTACTATATTTCGCATTTCTACTACTGTTTTCTGCATATTCCCAGATTCCGGATGGATACTACGATTCAATTATTGGGAAAAAAAAAGCTACTCTTAAAACTTCATTACACCAGAAAATCAAAATTGCAACTGTACTATCTTATGGTGGAGGTGATGGAAAAACTTGGTCTGGTTTTGCCAAAACAGATGTTCGACCTGCTGATGGAAAAGTTTGGGATATGTATTCTAATGAAGTCTATAGTTTCAATGCAAACTTATCGGTAACTGGAATGAATATTGAACATTCCTTTGCTAAAAGTTGGTGGGGTGGTACTGAAACACAAGCCTATAAAGACTTACATCACTTGAATCCTTCTGATGCCACAGCCAATCAACGCAAAAGTAGTTATTTGATGGCAGTGGTAGATTCTACCGTCACTTACACCAACGGCGTGATAAAAGTTGGTAAAACAAAAATGAAGAGCGGTATGTTACTTCCTGCTTGGGAACCTGCCGATCAATATAAAGGCGATTTTGCACGTATCTATATGTATATGGTTACTGCTTATGAAGATTATGCAGCACTTTGGACGAATGATTCAGAAAACCAACTCGACAATAATACATATCCTGTTTTTGAACCTTGGGCTATCAATCTACTCCTTAAATGGGCAAAACAAGATCCAGTGAGTGAGAAGGAAACTTACAGGAATAACGAAGTTTATAAAATTCAAGGTAACCGAAATCCTTTTATTGATTTTCAGGATATGGCTGAATATGTCTGGGGTGATTTAAAGTATAAACCATTCACATACAACGGAATAGTAGATTATCCATATTTGAATTTTCCTGATCAGCTTGATACTTTAACATTTGGGAAAGTGTATTTTCAACAATCAGCATTACAATATTTGTCAATTCAAGCTGAAAACCTCACTGGAGATTTACAGTTAGAAATTAGTGGAATTGATCAGACGAAGTTCCGACTTAGCAAAACAGTACTTAGTAAGTCTGAAGTTGAATCAGGTTTAAATCTTCCTATTGAATTTGATGCCACTGAACCTGGAAAAATGAATGCAATACTTACAATTTCAGGGGGTGGAATAGAACCGATAAAAGTTGTGTTGAATGCCAATGTTTCTGAAGAATTTATTGCATTACCTGCCACAAATGTCGGAGCTTCATACTTTAGAGCTAACTGGACTATTTTCAAAGGGACGAGTGCCTATTTGTTAGATGTATTTTCATTGCGACCAACTGGGACATATTTAGCAGAGAAGATATTAGAACAGAATTTTAGAGTTTCATTACCAAATAACTGGATAAAAGGAGGATATACAGAAATGTCATATTCCGAAACGGGTGCTATTCGTTTAGGTAAGGCAACTGAGACAGGAAAACTTAGCTTGCCATTGTTTGCTCAAATACCAGGAAAATATAGACTAACAGTAATTGCTAAACAGTATTCAAATGATAGTAATGCAGCCCTGACTGTAAATGTTAATAACCAAAGTCAGGTTGTGTGGACAACCTCGGTAGCTTATAAAGAATTTAAAGTTGATTTGGTAATTCCTAACAAAGAAACTGTCATTTCGCTCAGTGCCGCTGAATTAGGAAAAAGGGTATATATTGATAATTTGATATTGGAGTATTTAAGACCAGAACAATCGAAAAATTCTATTGAAAATTATCCAAGAAATGTGGGTAATGCATTGAATCATAATGTCTTGAACTTATGGAGTGATTCAGTATATTATTATACAGTTGTACCTATAGAAAATTCAAATCTTGTTTCAAGTAGCATTTGGGTGAAAACTGATATTACGCTTGACTTAGCCCATAATCTCGATAAATCCTATACATTATTGAAAAATGATCAGGGAGTTATTGTCAGAAATATTTCAGCAGATACCTATTGTAATGTTTATGATGTAAATGGAACATTGATTCTCGAGAAATATATCCAATCAGATAATTTTTTCGTTCCACTACCTCATAAGGGGATTTTTATATTCCAGTTTATTAATAGTGAAAGTACTGAAAATCATAAGTTTGTTTTTTAGAAACTCACTTATCATCTTAATTACAAATTTAAGAATTGTTAAATTATTTAAGCATTATTGTAAGTGTTTACGACTTGAAATCACTTTCCTGTTTAGATTTTGCAACATTGGAATTCTATTTCCAATTAAAAACCTTATATTTGTTGTTTATAGATTCATTACAATTGATAAATTATCGCCATGAAAAACACTTTTACAAAACAACATATTGTCATTGGATTTTTATTGTTGCAAAATTTATTGTCGTGGGCTGCTGCACCATCAGGCTACTATTATTTTGTAAATAATAAAAGTAAAGCCGAACTAAAAACTGCTTTACATACCTATTGCTCACCATTATACGAATTCGATTATGGGGGTGGACCCGGATTTACTTGGGAAGGTTTTTATAGTACCGATAAAAATGCTGATGGTTCGGTTATTGATATGTATTCCAATACTAAACGATATTTTAACGGATATACAGCAGTTAAGGACATGCACATTGAACATTCATTTCCAAAAAGTTGGTGGGGAAGCCATGAAAACAATGCGTATAAGGATTTATTTCACCTTTATCCAGCTGATGGAGTAACTAATTCCACAAAAAATAATTTTCCATTAGGCGAAGTGTCAGGTGTAGCTCCGTTTGATAATGGGGTGAGTAAAATTGGTAAAAATGGCTTTGGAGGAGTTTATTCAGAGAGTTGCTTTGAACCAGCGGATGAGTTTAAAGGTGATTTTGCTCGTTCCTATTTTTATATTGCTACCGTTTACGAAAACTTAGCCCCACTTTGGAGTTCTCCTATGCTGCAAAACAATACTTATCCAGTTTGGACGCCTTGGGCAAAGGAATTATTACTCAAATGGCATCATCAGGATCCGGTAAGTGCAAAGGAATTGACACGCATTGAGGCCGTTTACAATATACAGGGCAATCGAAATCCTTTTATTGATTATCCAGCACTAGCTGACTATATTTGGGGGACCGATACTACCAAAGTTTTCTCATTTCTTGTGGAAACTGAATCCTTTTTGTTGACTCCGCGTAGAGGTGAAAGAATAAATTTCGGAGTGATTTTGAAAAATAATACTCGCAATTATAATTTGAATATTAAAGGCGTGAATATTACTGTTCCATTGAGTATTCGTATTAAAAATTCAACAGCTGCATTTACTCTTTCTACTAATAGTATTTCAGTCTCAGCTGCATTAAATGGTTTGAATTTACAACTTCAATTCCTTCCGCAAACAGCTGGATCATATCGCGATACTTTAATTATTGAAAATGGCGGATTGACTCAAAGTTTGCAAATTCCGTTGAAAGCATTAGCAACTGATGATTTTATGACTCTCGAACCTACAGAAATTACTCCAGTTGGAGGCACGCTAAACTGGATGACCGATACACAAGCCATTGATTATCAATTAAATATTTATCAAGGTGATACGCAGGCTGGCGATTTAATCATCAGTGCTTATGTCGAAGGAAGTAGCTATAACAAAGCCCTTGAACTGTATAATGGAACTGGTAAAACCGTTGATTTGTCAAAATATTCACTACAAAAGCAATCAAACGGAGCTGGTAACTTTGGATCGACGATAAATCTCACGGGTACTTTAGCAAATAATCAAACTTATGTTATTGTCAATAATAATTATCTTGTAAAAGCTGAATTGAAGGCTAAAGCTCAACTTCTGGACTCCTTGATTATTAATTTCAACGGAAATGATGCCATTCAACTTTTAAGGAACGGAGTAGAAATTGATAGGGTAGGAGAGGCCAATGCAGGAGCGGATGTGATGTGGGGATTGGACTTGACTTTAAAGCGAAAATCAAACGTAACTCATCCGACTATAAACTTCAAAATGGATGAATGGCAGACTTCTGGAATAGATAATTTCAGTGTGTTAGGAACTCATTCTATGCAGTTCTTTTCACCAAATTATATTATCCTGAACCAATCTACGGGAAATATATCCTCTTATACCGTTTCGCAACTCCAACCAAATCAGACCTATACTTATAGTGTTTCT
>JBBSCW010000185.1:0-7010 GCA_038249855.1 Bacteroidales bacterium | reverse complement strand
TGCTGACTCAAGTATGTCCTTCTCATTGCAGACTTTATCAGGCGAATTAAGCACAATCAGTTTTGCAAAATGGCTTTCGCTGTCAATCATGGCATGTTTCAGCATTTCGGCATATCCCGAAAGTTTTTGCCTGGCTGGCAGCGAATTCAGAAACTCAGTGAAAATAAATACTGCTTTGGGCGGCGCAAAAACGCCAACCTGATTTTTGATGGAGTTCAGATTTACACCGGTTTTTCCTCCCAGGGCGGCATCAACCATAGCCAGCATGGTAGTCGGAATGTGAATAAAATTCATTCCCCGTTTAAACGAAGCAGCTGCGAATCCTCCAATATCAGTAATCAAGCCTCCTCCGAGGCAAATCATCAATGAATTTCTGACGGCATTGCCTGCAACAAGTTCAAGCCATATTTTTTCGATGCTGGCAATCGTTTTATTCGATTCGCCACTATGTATTTCAATTACAAGCGCATCATCAAGACCTGAACATTTTTCTTTAAGGAGAGGCAAACATAATTCACGGGTATTTTCGTCAACAAGTAAATAAATACCAGATTTGCCATATTCAAGAATAATTTCCTGCAACCGCGACCAACCTTCGACACCTGAATATATTGAATTTGAAATATTCATACCGTTTTTGAAACTATACAATTTTGTTTATGGATTTAAAAATGTCTGCAATTCAACACTGAAACATGAAAATTAACAGGATTTTTAAATTGCGGCAAAGGTAAAGATTTTAATGCAGAGTGAAATGCATATAAAGGATGTAACACAAAATCGTCCTGATTCTCATTCATTTTATATATCTTTGAATAATGAAATGAAAGATTCATCGCATTGATATTGTTATTGATAGCTTGACTAATTAAATTGAGAATGTAGTACACGGAGATAGTTTCACTCCAGATGTTTTGTAAGTTGAAAGAGCAGATTTAAAAACGATTACTAAATCAAATGGATGGCTCTTTGACTGGAAAACTGAAAGTAAAATGCCTGATAGAGATGTATTTAAACTGGCAATAGCCGGAAACCCTTCAATTATTCAGGGTCTGATCAGTCTGACAGAAAAAGAAGATCATGTTTATATGCATCTGATTGAAAGCGCCCCGTTTAATTTAGGCAGAAATAAAGTCTATTTCGGAGTTCCGGGGAATCTGGTTGCTTTTAGGTGAAATAGTCAGGGCTTCACTTTGAGTGAAAGCCTGACTAATAAAGCCAGGAAGCGGCGAAAGGGGCTTTGGCCGGGATTTTTTTAATTTTTTTTACAATCAATCGCTTTTATAAATTGGGATATAGATATTGGGTGTATATTTGAAATGCCAAATCAGGAAATAATAATGGCGACTCCATAAGGAAAAATAATTATCATAATGGCGATTATAAATTAGTGAGCATATATAGATTAAAAAAAAAGGAAAAACAAGGACAACCAATTAAAACGAGAAAATATGAAGAAATCAAACCGAATTCTTTTGAGCATTGCATTATTTACTCTCACTGCTGCTGCATTCGGACAAGCAAAGAAACCGACATTAATGATTTTGCCGAGTGATAATTGGTGCGAACAACGTTATTTTATGACTGTGTTTGACAATCAAGGTACAAAACAAAAAGTCCCAAACTACAAACAAGCGTTTCAAGAAGATACTGAAATCGGACAAGTTATCAGTAAGATTGGAGAGTTGATGATTTCTCGTGACTTTCCACTCAAAGATGTGGAACAAGAACTGAAAGCCATTGAAGCACGTTCTGCAGAAGAAAGTATGACTTCAAGTACCGAAAGCGGTTCAACAATCACAGAAAGTCCATTGGATAAACTAAAAAACAAAGCCAAAGCCGATATTATATTACAAATTTGGTGGAAAGTAACCAAAACCGACCAAGGTAAAGTAGTTTCATTCGTTCTTGAAGCTTTTGATGCATATACCAGTAAACGCATTGCATCTTCTTCGGGCAATGGAACACCTAACAATACTGACATTGTGCCTGTGTTACTTCAAAATGCAATTATTGCAAATATCGACCCATTTGTAGCACAACTTCAATCGCATTTCGACGATATGTTTACCAATGGTCGGGAAATTCTTCTTACAGTTAAGAAATGGAAAAGCTGGGATAAAAACATGGAAACGGAAGTTGACGGCAAAGAAATTACCGACCATATTAATGATTGGATGAAAAAGAACACCGTAGAATCAAAGTATAACCTTAGCGATGCAACAAGCAATGTGTTACGTTACGATCAAGTTCGTATTCCTTTGTACGATTCAGAAAACAATCCGATTGATGCACGTGAATTTGCAAAAGGTTTGCAAAAATTCCTAATGAAATCTCCTTATAATTTTGAAGTTAAATTAATGACCCGAGGTCTTGGCGAAGCCATTATAGTGTTGGGTGAAAAATAAATCGATATGAAAAAAATCAAAGTTATTTTAGGACTTCTTGTTGCCATTTCTTATTCTGGTAATGCACAAGTGAAATCAGACGATTTTGGCAGAATAGTTTTAAATACTTATTTGTCCGAAAAACTTACCATCCCAACCGAAGCTCGGCAGTTGCTCCAAACAAAATTGAGCCAAATGGCAAGCGATTACGGCATGTCAGGAAGTTTAGTAAATCCACGTTTTATTATTACCGCCGATGTGAATATCAATTCAAAGAAAATAATTGCAGGACCACCTCAAATGGTTTCGCAAAAGGTGGACATTACTTTATTCATTGGCGATGTGGTTTCAAATACCGTTTTTGCTAATACATCGCTATCTACAATTGGAGTAGGCAACAACGAGAACACTGCTTTTATTGATGCTTTCAATAACATAGTCACCAAGAACAATAACATTGCAGCGTTTATGGCTGAGGGTAAAAACAAAATCATCTCTTTTTACAGTTCTCAATGCGAATCAACTATTAATGAAGCAAATTCTTTGGTAAATCAACAAAAATTCAACGAAGCCATCTTCAAATTATCACTTGTACCGGAAGTTTGTCAGGATTGTTATTTGCAATGTCTCGACAAAACAGGACAAATCTATCAGCAAAAGATAGATGCAGAAGGAGACGTGATACTAAACAAAGCAAGAACTGCATGGTTGTCAGCTAAAAATGAAGAGGGTGCAAAAAATGCTTACGAATTGCTGAGTACCATAAACCCAAAAGCAACATGCCAACCCAAAGTTGCCGAACTTTACAAAACCATTGAAACCAAGCTAAATGCGGACGAAAAGAAGCAATGGGATTTAACCATGAAGCTATATAGAGATAATCTGAAGCTAGAAGAATCAACTTTAAATGCATATAGGGATGTAGCAGTGGAATATGCTAAAAATCAACCGAAAATAATTAATAATACTACAATATTATGGTAAAAAAATCAGTTTGGACTAAGCTGCTTATAATAGCACTAACTGTATTTGGACTTACAGTAAATACACTTGCACAAAGTGTTGAAGACGTAACTCTTACAGTATCAGGAGATGGGATTACTAAAAAGGCAGCTACAGACATTGCATTACGAAGTGCTTTAGAACAAGCTTTTGGTGTTTTTGTTTCAGCAAATACGAGTATTTTGAATGATGCTTTAGTGAAAGATGAAATTGCAACAGTATCTTCCGGAAATATAAAGAAGTATGAAGAAATTGCATCCTTACCACTTCCCAATGGAAATACATCTGTAACACTCAAAGTTATTGTTTCAATTTCAAAGCTAGTTAAATATGCTGAAAATCATGGTTCTGCTGTGGAATTTGCAGGTGCTACCTTTGGAGCAAATATGAAACTAAAAGAATTAAACAAAACCAATGAAGAAAAAGCTATCGAAAATATGATATTCCAGTTAAAGGCATTAACTCCTTTAATGTTTGATTATAAGCTAGAAATGGGAGAACCAAAAACGTCAATGAATGGGGATAATTATGTGATAGATTCGAAAATATTTGTAACATATAATGATTATACAGAAAAAGTGAACTCCACACTGCTGAATATATTGTCTTCTTTATCCTTGACTAAGGAAGAAATGTCAGATTACAAAGCAGTTAATATGAAATTTTATAAGCTAGATATAGGCAATTTTTATTTTAACAGAAGTTCAAATGATTATGTACCCAAAATAGTAAATTTTAAAAAACTTATAATTGATGAACGCGGATATTATAATACAAATTTTCTTCGGGAATATATAAAAGAAAGTTTTGATTTTGAAAATATCCATCGAACTAGCAGTGATTTGGTTTATTATTTTAGATCTTCAAAAACAATAAAACAATTGGGATATTTAGTAAATATATTGATATCAAATGGGATATATAGTTTTAATATAAAAGATAATACAGGGCAAATTTCAATGATTGAAAGATCTTCGGATGATAAAGAAATTCAATCTTACAAGTATTCAGGCATTATATCAAAAACAACTCAACCAATATTAGGATTTCTAGAATTAAGAGGGTGGTTATATCCAGATATTCAATTTCAGAATGATTTTCATTTCATGAAGATGATTAATAATGGAACAATAGCTATTCCACATTTATATAAAGATAAACTCGTAAAGAAGGATGGACTACCCATCTGCTATGTAATAGGTGTGACATTAAGTATTCCCAAAGAAGATATCTCAAAATACTCAAAATTTACAATAGAGCACAATCAAACAACCCATTAAAAAGATAATTTTGAAAGTAATAATGTTATCAGGACCTTCAAATAGTGGTAAAACAACTGTAATAAATGAAGTATATAAAATGCTTACAGGAAAATATTTTACAATTAATAGGCATTCGGACTTTGAATATACAATTCAATATAAAGGCAAAAATATTGCATTTCAGTCAGCAGGTGACTATTCCCGCCATCCAAAAGATGCTATGAAAAAGTATGCTGCATTAAATTTTGAAATTCTAGTCTGTGCTCACAATACTAATAAAATAAATCCCCTAAAGGAAATATTGAAGCACAATCATGTTGTTATTCAGAAGTCTCAACCATATAAAGATAATGTTAGTTGCCTCAAAGATGCAAATCAAATTATTAATCAGATATAAATAAAAAATTATGGCAAATCCAACCCAAGCCCCAACACACCTACAGCATAAACCAATAGTAGCTGTAAATAATTATGCAAAAATTGATGCAATATATGCTCTTGACACAGATACTGTTGCACTTACGGTAGGTAGGGCACAATATGATAATAATCACATTTCTGCGAAAGTGTGGCGTTATAAATCAGATAGATGGAGCAGACAAAGTGAAGAAATCCCAATTCATAGAGCATTAGATTTAAGCATATTAACAATAGCAGCATTTATGTCGGATACTACTTCAGCATATTCATTAACAAGCATGAGAGAAGAAATCTTAGACACTGAAGGCGTTGCAAAAATTCAAGAGTACTATAAACAACATGAGCACATGTTAAAGCCAAGATTGGAAGAACTTAGAAAGGTTTTGAATGTTTTCTTTGAAAAAAACAAATTGTAAGAGTATTCTTAGTTAGAGGTTTAAATGTAATTAATTGTAAATTAAGGAAATCATGAAAAAACTATTATTAATACTCTTAATTGGATTGGATATTAATGGTTATGCTCAATCCTTTAATGATGATAAAATAGTTTTCGGAAACTTTATTAAAAGGATGTATATTTCTACACCTTTTGAAGGAGTGAAGATTGTGGATGATTATGACCATCAGTATTTGGTTTCGGTTTTAAGCTTGAATAAAGCGAATTATACCAATCAGTCTGTAATGAATCGTGTAGCGCAAGTAAAAGCGCAGTCTCAAGCCAATACGTTCTTAAATGGTGCTTCTATATCAATGGATATGGTGGTAAAAACAACCGAAAAAAAATCTAATGACTCATTAAACACCCTTGTAGAAACTATTGAATCAATAAAACAAAACTCAATGGGTTTTGTAAATCAAATGGAGTTACTCATTAACTTTACTATAGACAGCGACAATAGAATGCTCTTTATTTTTTACAAAGAATTAAAGAAATACTAAGAAACAGAAACCCCGCTCTCGTACGAATCCTTTCGTGTGGTTGAAAGACAATGAATATTCCTGCCAAATCAGGGGTAACAAATTTCCCGAAGTTATCTCACCTTTGGTCTATCACAATAGTTCATACCTGCAAAAAGGTTTTACATTTGCAGCATTCAAAAAACACATTCTATGCTTTCATTCGAGAATACTGAGATTGCCTTCCGCTACAAAAGCAATGGCGATCTGTCGCGTGCACGTATGCTTTTCAGCGCCATTGCCAGTCCGGGACTTGTTACGGTTGGTAAAACGCTGACATACTTTGCATTAAAAATGCATCTGCCCATCGCTTGGGCAATTAAGCCAACACTTTACAAGCATTTTGTCGGAGGCGAAACCTTAGCTGAATGTGAGAAAACAGTAATGCTACTGAGTAATTACAAGGTGAAATCAATACTCGACTATTCGGTTGAAGGCGGAAAAGACCAGGAATCCATGCAACGCACGCTGGATGAAACTATTCGATCGGTGATTAATGCGGCCAGGCATCCAGAAATTCCATTTTCGGTATTTAAACCAACTGCGTTTGCATCGCAGGAAGTTCTTACCCTGGCTTCGGAAAACGGAGCAATGACCGCCGAAACAGCTAAAGCCATTCAGTTTTTTAAAGACTGTGTCGAAAAACTAAGCCGTACAGCCTTCGAAAATGATATCCCAATTATGATTGACGCTGAAGACTCATGGTACCAACCATTTGTTGACGAGGTTGTTACCGTAATGATGGAGAAATACAATAAGGAGAAAGCCATTGTCTATAACACTTTACAAATGTACCGGACTGACAGGCTTGATTTTTTAAAAGACTCACTTCGCAAAGCCGAAGAAGGAAATTATTTCCTGGGTATTAAATTTGTAAGGGGCGCGTATATGGAGAAAGAGCGTTTGCGTGCTTCCGAAAAAGGGTACGCTTCGCCTATTCAGCCGGATAAAGATGCTACTGATAAAAACTATGATGCCGGCC
>JBBSCW010000184.1:0-7039 GCA_038249855.1 Bacteroidales bacterium | reverse complement strand
ATCTCATTACAAAAACAAATAGCCAATCGGAAAATTTATTCTGCTAATCTTCAGAAACAATTGGTGATGAAAAATAGAGAGTTAGCACTTTCTAAAATAGCATACGAAAGAGATTTAAAGTTATTCAATCAAAAAGTAATTTCCGCGTTCAATATTGAAACTGCCGAACAAACCTACCTCAATAAGCAACAAGAACTCCAGCAGCTTCAAACTTCTATTTCAATGCAAAATATTGAATTCTCTCAGATTAAGGAATCAGTAAATAAGTTGACTATTCAATATCTACAAGAACAACAGCAACTGCTTTCAGAACTCAAATCGGCTCAACGTGAGTTACTTGCCAGCATTGAGAATTGGCAGCAAGTATATTTGTTGATTTCCTCACAGGCAGGTACTGTAAGTTTTAATAACTTCTGGAAGCGAAACCAATATGTAAATACAGGTGATAAGGTTTTTACTATAGTTTCGCACAAACCTGGCGAACTGATAGGTAAGATCAAATTGGCAGCTACAGGATTGGGCAAAGTGGCAATAGGGCAGAATGTAAATATAAAAGTGGCTGGTTATCCGTATATGGAGTTTGGATTTTTGCTGGCAAAAATTACTAATATTTCACTGGTATCCACCAACGACTATTATACCGTAGAAGTTTCGTTTCCTAAGGGCTTACATTCTACCGTTAATAAAGAACTGAAATTTACCGGAGAACTAAGTGGTAATGCCGAAATAATAACAGAAAATAGAAGTTTAATGGACCGATTTTTCACACCAATAAAATTAGTATTGAGAAAATCTTTTGAGAGATCCTAATAGAATCTGTAATCAATGTTTAGTTTGTATATTTTATTTCACCCCCCTGCATTACGATTTTATTGTGTGGTAGGTATGAAAAGAGATGTTGGATATTATGTTGAGTAAATTTTATAACCACATGGTTTAATTGGTGCGGAAGCGACGGTTAAATATTAGAACTTTGTGAGAGAATTAGTAGGAGCTTGTGAGAGAATGTTAAAGAAAAAAGCTGTACTATTGTAGCGTCAATTATTTTTGAAAAACAAAGCAATTTGAAAAAGAAAAAAAGGACCCAAAAAAAATTCAAAGTCTAGATGTAGCACAGATGAGAAAAACAAATGGAGGTACATTTATTGAATTTAGAAACCCAGACGGAAATATTGTAAGAAATAAATCGAATTATTTATAAACAAAAGGCGGAGCCGATTATAGTATTGTTTAGCAGCAACATTAATCGACTTCCGCCCTACCACTCACTTAAAAAAAAGAAAGGGACAGCACAAAATTAGAGAAAAAAAATTAGAGAAAGTAAACAGATAACAACATTTATAATTTCATGACCTGCTTTCGGTCTTTAGCAAGTAATTATGATAACAATTTACGAAACTAATTACCAATAACAAACAATAATTAACAAAATGAAATACAAATTAAGAAACTATATTATGATTATATTTGCAATTACTTTTATTTTAGGCAGTTGCAGTAAGAACGAAGATGAGTTAATGTCTGCGGAGAGCGTTCAGACTAATTCAACTCCTAAATTTAAAGCCATTGCAGATGATATTTCTGGGCCATATAATGTATTGGGATTTGGGTATGATGCAACAGATCCATACTTAGAATATTCATATTCAAAATTACAGGTGATTGATGTAAATAAGCTTGTGGAAGAGAGAATTTATGAATATTTCACTGGAACGCCATTAGCAAATCGTACATTTATTGTTGCAGGTTCTGATGGACTAGATTTTGCATCTGAAATATGCAATAAATTTAGCGGTACAGTTCCGGTTAAAACTGTTACTCTTGGTATAAAAGGCGATATTACATTAAACAATACAATGAGTTCAAAATACTCTTATGCTACATGTTATTCGAATATTTATATGAAGCATATGAAGCTATATTCAAATCAAAATATGTTAAATAATTATTTAACTCCTGGTTTTATAAATGCCCTCAATACACTTTCAAATAGTGAGATTATTTATCGATATGGAACACATGTTTATTCTGACATCTTTATTGGTGGAAGATTAGAAGTAAGTTACAAATCTATTGTTAATACTGAATCTAAAAAGCTTGTTGTAAATGCAGGTGTGAGCGCATCTATCGAAAAAGTATTTGATCTAAGTGCTGATAATCATGCTGATATGTCATTAAAAACATCAAATACTTCATATGTTTGTACATATAAAACATATGGCGGAAATCCAGGTTCTTCTAGTATTAATGTAATTAATGATGAAACTAAGCCAATAAATATTAACACATGGTCTTCAACTGTTAATGCAAATAACTCAGTATTAATAGAAATAGGAGATAATTCATTAATCCCAATTTATGAATTTGTAACTGATGCAACAAAAAAAGCCGCATTGAGGACTGCGGTAGATAATTATGTTTTAAGTAAAGGGTTTACAGTTTTACCAGTAATGCCTTTATATAGATATTATAATGGCACTAATCACTTTTACACAACTATTTTGGGCGAAGGCGGTTCAGACTGGAATTATGAAGGAATTCAAGCATTTATTTTTCAAAATCAAGAAGCCAATACTGTAGCACTTTATAGATTTTGTAAAAACGTAAAGAAAAAAACAGGCCTATTTTCATATAAGATTTGTATAGATCATTATTATACTACGGATAAAAATTCGGGTATAAATAATGGATATATTATAGAAAATAGTGGTAATCCTATTGGTTTTGTTTATACAACGAACTACAACACAGCAGTTAATACTGTAGGTCTTAGACAGTACTATAGCTCAACCCTGTATGATCACTTTTACACTACAAGTACGACCGAACTTGGAAATGGCACTGGGAGTTATAGCTTTAATTGTAACAGTTGTTACGTTGTAGAAGGTACAAGATAAATTTCTTATAAAAAAAATTATTTATTCTTTTAAATGGTGAGGTGAAGCCATCTCACCATTATAACTAAATTGGGTTCTATCTTGTATTTTTCAACGAAACTGTGATTGATAGCAAAAAGACAAATATTATTTATGTACTTGATACTTATAAAGTACTTTTGTGCCAATTTAAGAAAAAAACTATATAAAGTCGATAACTACAAACTAAACAAATGAGCAAACTACATTTTCTTATAATTTTTTTAATTTTTTCAAGTCTTTTTTCCTACGCTCAAACTTACACTGTCAGCGGATACATTACTATCAGTAATAGTGGCGAAACGCTTATTAACTCTTCGGTGTTTGATAAAAATTCAGGCAATGGTACAATAAGTAACTCATACGGTTTCTACTCCTTAACTATTCCGAAGGGAAAAGTTGAATTAAAATATTCATATGTAGGATTTGCCACTCAAAACCGCAATATTGAATTATCTAAAGATACTGTAATCAATATTAAATTATCAGACAATACCGAGCTAAATGAAATTACTATTTTGGGCAATCAAAAAAGAATGGATGTAAAAAGTACCCAAATGAGTACCATAAATATACCGACAAGTCAGATTAAAAATGTACCAAGTCTTTTAGGTGAAACCGATGTAATAAAAGCTCTGCAACTATTGCCTGGAGTTAAAGCTGGAACTGAGGGTTCTGCAGGTATGTATGTTAGAGGAGGCGGTCCAGATGAGAATTTATTGATATTAGATGGTGTCCCTGTATATAATGTAAACCACATGTTTGGATTTTTCTCGGTATTTAATGCGGATGCTATTAAAGATGTAACTTTGTACAAAGGAAGTTTTCCTGCACGTTTTGGAGGCCGGCTTTCGTCGGTTGTCGACATTAAAATGAATGATGGTAATGACAAAGAAATTCATGGAAATGTGAGTATTGGTATAATTTCTTCAAAAATCAATATTGAAGGTCCAATAATAAAAGAAAAAACAACGTTTAATATCTCAGCCCGCAGAACCTATGCCGATATACTGGCAAAACCATTTATACCAATAATTGATAATCCTGATAAAAAAGGAGGTATTGGCACTAACAGTTTTGGTTACTATTTTTACGATTTTAATGCTAAAATTAGTCATAAATTTTCGGATAATGATAGAATGTATTTGAGTGCCTACATGGGCGAAGATGTTATATATGGCGATATGCAACAATATAAAATTGATAATGGAGAAGCTGGTACGGAAACGGGCAGATTAAAATTAAGCTGGAACTGGGGAAATCTAATTACCGCCGTGCGTTGGAATCACGTTGTAAACAATAAACTGTTTATGAATACTACTGCTTCTTATACTCGTTACAGATTTATCATGTCGGAAGGTACAGAGGCGAAAACTGTTATTCAAACACCAGCTTCTACATCCATTGAACAGACAGATATTGGTTATAAATCGGGGATTGATGATTATGCTGCGAAAGTTGATTTTGATTGGTCGCCAAGCCCAACCCACGACGTTAAGTTTGGAGCAAATTATATAAATCATACTTTTAAACCAGGGATTAACGTACTGCAACTTAGCATTACAGATAGTACCAATACGCAAAAAACAGATAGCACTTACGGTGATCAAAATGTTTCAGCTCACGAAATGTCAGCCTATTTTGAAGATAATATTAGTATAAGCCAGGTTGTTGAATTGAATTTAGGCATACATTTCTCTTCCTTTTTGGTCCAAAATCGTCTTTATAATTCCTTACCACAACCACGCATTGGACTACGAGTTTTGCTTAACGACAATCTTTCAATAAAAGCTGGATTTGCATCCAAGAGCCAGTACATACACTTATTATCGAATAGTAATATCAGTTTACCAACCGATTTATGGGTCCCAGCTACAAAACGAATTTCGCCAATGCAATCTAAACAGTATTCTGCAGGTATATTCTACAACTTCAAAAATATAGTTGACTTTTCGGTAGAGACCTATTATAAATCGATGAACAACTTGATTGAATACAAGGATGGAGCGTCATTTTTAGGATCAAGTACAGGATGGGAAGACAAAGTTGTCATGGGTAGAGGTTGGGCTTATGGCATAGAATTTTTGGCACAAAAAACAATTGGAAAAACCACGGGTTGGTTTGGTTACACTTGGTCAAGAACCAAACGCCTATTTGACCAACCCGGGCAAGAAATAAGTAATGGTGTAGCGTTTCCAGCAAAATACGACCGCCCTCATAGTTTAAGTTTGGTAGTTATGCATAAGTTTAGCGATAAATTTGATATCGCAGGTACCTGGGTATTTAATTCTGGTAACTGTGGGACGTTGGCGTTGCAGAATTTTGATGGTACCCAATTGCCTCAAACATCTCTCAGTGCTTTTACGAACGAGACAACTACCTTAACCCATATCAGTAATCGTAATAACTACAGATACGAAGCTTATCACCGACTGGATGTGGGAGTTAATTTCCATAAGCAAAAAAAACATGGCATACGTACATGGAACATAAGTGTATATAATGCTTACAATCAAATGAATCCATTTATTGTAAATGTTACCGAAACTAAGGTCTACGACCCATCAACAAGCGACTACACAAAAATCAAAAAGCATCTCACACAAACTTCACTTTTTCCAATTATTCCCTCGGTTAGTTATTCTTACAAATTTTAAAAACACTGCAATGAGATTATTAAAAATATTTTTCGGTATTTTGTTAAGCTTTTTCGTTTTTGCTTCTTGCCAAAAAAACATTGATTTTGATGAAGAAATAACCAAACCAATGGTTGTGCTACATAGTTTTCTGAGTCCAGACACGGTCGTTTCTGCTCGTATTTCATTAAGTCGGTTCTTTTTGGACGATACGGTGAGTTTTAATGATATAAATAACGCTGATGTATCTGTTATCGTGAATGGAGCATTTAAAGAGAAGATGAGCCTGATAACCAGTGGACTATATCAGGGTATCTATAGGCCTCAAATAGGTGACGTAGTTAAACTTGTGGTAAAAGTTCCCTCAATGGATGAAGTAAGTTCAGCGACAAACATCAACACGGTTCCTGTAGCAATAACTGTTGATACTACAAAAATAATTCATAATTCAATCTATACTATTTCACAAAATGACACAATAGCATTAAACACCGACTTTACGACTAAATATAGTTTAAAATTTACTGATAATGGGAATGAGAAAAATTATTATCGATTGATTGTTCAGAGCAAAGAACATCAATATCAATATGCTTTCGGTCAAATTATAGAAGTGGATATTAAAAATAGATATTATTTTGATCTGATGGATGTAAAAGATGAAAGTAATTCAAGTTCGAATTCAATTACTGGATCAATTACAGGCGAAAGTATAAATACAAGCAATAAATACAATATATTTTCCGACGACAATTTCAATGGCAAAACCAATTTCCTTAGTTTTAAGGTCTTTAATACACTTTTTCTAAGATATCCGTACAACCATTATAATCAGGATACTTCGATACCAGAAAGAATTGAAGTTTTTGTTAGCCTTCAGTCTATCAGTAAAGATTATTACTACTATTTGAAATCACGAAATGCAAGTGGTAGTGATAATTTCTTCTCGGAACCTGTTCAGATTAGCAATAATATCGTAGGGGGTATTGGCTTTTTAGGAAGTTATACTTCAAGTAATATCGTGAAATTTGAATTCCCTGGAATTAAGAAATGACGTTGGATTCTTCAAATTGTAATTAGTACTGTTTAAGTACTGTAAAGAATCAGTTAATCATAAATCACCTGCAAAAATACTGGGCATTAAAGTATTGAAAGAAGAATATTAACACGCTTAATATTTTAAGCGTGTTGGTTTGTTTCAGTTCATACTGTTAGCTGTAAAATAATATAGCCGTTTCTCATTTTACTTTTTCGTCATTACTACATTTGTTGGAAACCTGTTAGCTGTTGTGCGATATTAAAAATATGAAAACAAAAAATGTAATAATAATTTTTGTTCTTTTCCCTTAATGTTTATTTTGTTTAGGACAAGGTGTTGTTAAGTGACAATTATTTTCTACACAAATCCGTTGAATATTCAAAGACGGCTGGGTCATCCATTTAACCTAAGTTGTTCTCCTCCATTTATTTCTGACTGCCCAAATAGGT
>JBBSCW010000183.1:0-7150 GCA_038249855.1 Bacteroidales bacterium | reverse complement strand
ATTTTATCCAACACATCCAGGCGAAGTACTGAAAGATGAAATTGAATATCGTGGCATTTCACAAAAGATACTTGCTGCTGAAATGGGAGTATCATACACTTTATTGAATGAAGTACTGAATGCCAAACGACCAGTAAACACGGAATTTGCATTGTTAATTGAGGCTGCATTAGATATTTCAGCCGAACCATTGTTAAAAATGCAGGCACGCTACAATATGCTTATTACTAAACGAAATAACTCATTTGTAGAGAGATTAAATAAAGTCCGAAAAATTGCAGCAGGTCTCTAAATGATGTTTTCAACAAGAAAATTCATCACTTCTTTTTCGTCATCTCCAAATCAATACGTCCTAAATACAAACCACTTTTAGCCATTTGTGAAATCAGCACTTCTTTTCCATCCAAGTTAAGTTCTCTTTCACCTTCAATCATGGAGTGTGAATGACCTCCGATTATTACGTCAATATTCCTGCTTTTTTGGGCAATGACAAAATCATTGATATCTTCAGACTTTTTGTTCGATCCAAGATGCGAAAGGCAAATAATCAAATTACATTTCTTTTCTTTTTTTAGAAAAGCCGCCATTTTGTTGGCCACTTCCAATGGATCTTCATAGCTCAGCCCTTTGTAATTACTTTCAATAATTAAGCTTTTAGGTTCTACATTCAGGCCTATTATACCTATTTTCAAACCAAATTTACGTATTATTAAGTAGGGTTGCACATAGGGTGAAATTGGCGTTTGGCTGATTTCGTAATTTGAACTTACAATAGGAACGTTAGCTTTTGACAATATTACCGCAAGTGTATCCATACCATTATCAAACTCATGATTACCAAGCGTTATAGCATCGTATTTCATTTTGTTGATAGCATCCATTTCTATCCGCCCATTGTAAAAATTGAAGTAAGGAGTTCCTTGAGAAAAATCCCCAGCATCGAACAAAAGTACGTATTTTTCTTCGGTTCTTATTTTGTTGATAATTCCCATTCTCCGAGCATATCCACCCATATCCGAACTTGCTAAGGATGATTTTTGAGTAGGCTCTACTTGACTGTGCGTATCGTTGGTGTGGAGTATAACCAATTTTAATTTCCCGGCTGCCGTACTGCTGCCTATTATAATGAATAAGGACAAAAGTACGATGGATATTTTTGAATGACTTCGCATGATTTTAGTGATTTATTGTAAATGAATTACTTTATAATTTTTATTCTACCGTCTAATTTCGATTGAATAGGCTTGCCTTGAGCGTTTTGCTTCGTAATATAGTCGAGTAGCAAAGTACGTATTTTTATTCCAGTGTTAAATCGCTTCTCATATTCTGCCAATTGGTACATTTTATCATTTCCACCAGCCAGAAAATCATTGGTCGACACGCTATATAATTTATTCATGTCCAATGGTTTATTGCCAATAAGTATATTCTCTGCTTTTCCATCTATTATTTCCATACTCATACCAGCTACCCCTTCGCCACCAACTTTGGCAAAAAACTGAAATAATTGATAGAGTTTATCACCTTTTACCCAAATCACTACCAATTCATTCTCGAAAGGCATCAGCTCGAATACGTGACGAACCAATATATTTCCTGCGGGAATCTGAGTTCGTAATCCTCCGAAATTAACTATGGCGATATCTACTGGTTCTTTAATTGCTTCGGTGGCTGCCAACAAATACACATCAGCACTAAAATTTGACAGCAAACTCTCCGGTGCATGTGCACGCATAGTTTCTACCGAAGTGCCTATTACCTTATTCATCTTTGCATCTACCTCCTCTTTAAAAGGCTGTAAATAGGATGTATACGATTTATCAGCCAATTGCTCCGTTGTAGAATCAATAGGAATTTTCACCGAGGACATTTGTGTTACTTTCCACGATGGGCTACAACTCACTAAATAAACTGTGAGAAATAGCACTAAGAATTTATTTATCTTCTTCATTATAAGTAAATAATATTAGTAAATAATTCAATTTTATTCCTATTCAATTCTATCTTTTACGAGTCGGAAAGCTTTTTCTAACTTCAACATTTCTTCTGCCATAAACTTATAAAAGTCCATCCATTGTATGCGGCGATGAATATCAATACCTTTTTTCTGAGCGTAAATACGCGAAACTTCCGTCCCACATTCACGCACAAAACCAGCATCCCAAATCAAACCTTCGGGAAAATGTTTCTCCATAGTAGATTTATAAACTACAAATTGTTCGTAAAGTTCATAACGTCTTAACATATCGTGATGATTGATTTCGAGAATTACGGAAGCACCATCACGAGTTGCATCAAACTTCAACTCTAATCCCTTCATTTTTGTATTATAAAGCATAAATTTGCTCTTACGCTTTTTCAAGACCGGTACTTCGCTGCAATAAATTCCAAATCCTTCCCAGAATTCCTTTTTCAGTTGTTTTAGCTCTTCTCGTTTATACATATTCTTACGCAGATACCTTTATCAAAGTATTTTAAATAGTAAATTGTAAATGAAAAAATAGTAAATTACTTCACTATTCTATAAAGATTTCCGGGTAAACATTTTACGATTCCTTTGAATTCCATTTCGAGCAAAAGTGATGAAATTTTGCTGACCGATTTATCTAATTTTATAGCTAACTCATTCATTTGCAATCCATCTGGCAATTGCCTCAGCAAACTCACAATAGCTTGTTCCTCGTCCGATAGGTCAACAAATAAGGTTGTTTGTATGTTCGACTGTTTTGCGATATTTTGATTTTCCCAATTCATAAACCGCACAATATCCTCTGCCGATTCGATAAGTGAGGCTTTATTGTTTCTAATCAGCGCATTACAGCCGGCCGACCACTCATCGCCTACTCTACCTGGAAATGCAAAAACATCCCGATTATAATCATTGGCAATTTCAGCCGTAATCAATGCGCCACCTCTAAAAGCTGACTCAACAACCACGACCGCATCACAAAGTCCAGCAATGATTCGATTGCGCTGTACAAAATTTTGTCTATCGGGGTTAGTCTGGCTTAAATACTCGGTAAGCAACATGCCATTTTCGACCATTTTCACCGCAGTAGAACGATGAATAGCCGGATAAATCCTATCCAATCCATGTCCTATCACTCCAATAGTACTCAACCCATTATCCAAAGCGGCCTTGTGCGAACAAATATCAACGCCATAAGCCATTCCGCTTACTATAATCGAGTTAGGTTGTAATTCAGATAAATCTGAAATCATCTTTTTGCAATTCTCTTTACCAACTTCCGTAGCATTTCGCGTTCCGACAACGGCAATAAACTTTCCATTATTCAGATTACAATTGCCTTTGGTATAAATCATTATGGGTGAGTCGGCACATTCCTTTAAACGAAAAGGATAATCACGATCGGTAAAATAAAAAGGTTGAATTTTATTTTTGAGAATAAATTCTATTTCCTCATCAGCCCTTGACAACACATCTTGTTTCATTATTTCCTGCGATAAAACCTCACCAATTCCTGGAATTTTGGCTAAGTTTTTTTGCTTTTCGCTAAATACAGCCTCTTCACTCCCTAAATAGGCAATCAAGTTCTTGGCTAAATTATTACCAATTCCCTTAATAAGTGTTATCCCGATTTTATATCTTAAACTGCTCTGGTTCATATATCAACTCCTTTTCTTCATTGTGAAAGTTGCAATCCAGAAACCAATTCCAGCTCCAATTATATCGGCAAACCAATCAATCCATTCAGCCGTACGGGGGAAAAACCAAGTCGCTTGTGCAATTTCTATAAAACCACCCAACAAAATAGGAAAAATGAAACATCCAGTAAGATAAATAGATTTAGATCTGTCGTGACCAAAATATTTACAAGAATCAATAACAAGAATGTAAGTAAAAAAAACATATAAAATCAGATGCACGAACTTATCGAAGAACTCAATTTTTATTGGAGGCAACTCCTTGAAGTTAGAAGGTGGAGCAAATGATAAATATAACAAAATCAGCAAAATAGTTATTGATTTCCAAAAATGTCGAATAAAATTAATCATATATATTAGGTTTCTTTCAATTTTCATATTCGTTTAAATAAGATATAATAAGCAAATTAAAAAATAAATTTAAAATAAACATCACTTATAGTCCTGTTGTTATGGAGAAACTCCAAACTAACAAAAAAATAAAGACTCAACTTTTAATAATTCTCAGTAGATTGTTTTAAGCTAAACACATTAAATGCAACATATAAGTCGAACTTCCAGGTATTTAGTAAACAATTTCTATCAGATTTCACTGATTTTACAATAATATATTCTGCTTGTAAAAAAGAGTATTATCTTTGCAAAGATAAATGAATGAGGATAATAAAAAAAACAAACTTGCAAAACAAATTTACTTTTATGAAAAAAATATCAATAATATTATTTTTTGCTATTATGCTGACTTCATGTAGCAGTGTTTTGTTGACTGGTAGAAAACAGTTACTTCTAGTGTCCGATTCCGAAGTTTTAAGTATGAGTGCTGTTTCCTACAAGCAGTTTATCGACTCCATGCCGGCGTCTAATGATATTGCAAGTACAAGACTCGTCAAAAAAGTAGGTAATAACATTTCGATGGCAGTCGAACGTTTTCTGAATGAGAATGGACAGAGTGCCGATATAGCAAATTATAAATGGGAATTCAATTTGGTGAAAGATAAAGCTGTCAATGCTTTTTGTATGCCTGGTGGAAAAGTTGTATTTTTCGATGGTATATTACCGATTACTCAGAATGAAGTTGGTGTTGCAGTAGTTATGGGTCACGAAGTTGCTCATGCCGTAGCCAAACATAGCAACGAAAGGCTTAGCCAGCAAATGCTTACGCAATATGGTGCTGCACTTACCGACATTTTATTATCTAATAAATCGGCCGCCACACAACAAACTATCAATATTTTATACGGAATTGGTGCCAATGTGGGTGTAATGTTGCCTTATTCACGTAAACATGAATACGAAGCGGATGAATTGGGACTTATTTTCATGGCAATGGCTGGATACGACCCACGAGAAGCAGTCGGTTTTTGGGAAAGAATGGCTGCCCAAGGAAATGGAGCTGCGCCAGAAATGTTAAGCACTCACCCTTCGGATGTTAACCGCATTAAAAAGTTGAAAGCATTACTTCCAGGAGCATTGAAATACTATAAAAAGTAATACTGTTTGAAACTCTAAAAACGCAAATTTTCGCGAATCAGCTATTAATTCTGATTTGTGAGATTTGCGTTTTGTTTTTCGAGAACTCAAATCAATTTTTGGTTCTGAAGTTTGATATTACTCTCAACTATAGAAAAATCAAAAGGGATGCCTAATTAAAGACATCCCTTAATCTAATAAAAACTCCACAAACACAGACAAATTATTACTAGCAGAGAAATTAGAATAGATTTGATGGTATATAAAACTGAGAAATACTTACACCGAATTAATTTCTGAACAGCCAAGCCCTAAAAGCCATGCCGCAAGCCGGACTCTCGGCAGAAACTGCTAAATAACCGTTTTGAGATTCCCAATTCGCAGTTTCGGCACTAGACCTTAAATCCTCTTCAATTTCTTTTTCGTTGAGAATTTCAACCTTTGTATCAGCCATGGCGCGTTCTAATTCTAGCCCTTGCATCAACACTACATCAGCCGTGTAGTTGTTATCAGAAAGTATATCTTTTACTACTGGTTGCAATACAACCAATTCTGTATCAACATCATGTCCCGAAAGTGCCATTTCGCATGCTTTCCTATTAAAAAGTTGAATTATTTTCATCACACTTTCTTTATCTACATTTAAGCCATCATCGATAAGTGCATCTACAATGTCGGATAATTCGATGTTGCCTTCTGCCTGAATTTTAGGATTGTATTTACTCAAATGATAAGAGCGTAGTGAGTTTTTAATTAAATTTACTTTTATTGTATTCATAATTTCTGTTTGTTTTTTACAATCCGTATTTATTGGGAACGTTATTTCGTTATTTGCTAATTAATTTCTCTTTTTATAAGTCTTACTGATATTTAGCAATCAAAACTTTTAATCGAGAAATAGAATCTTTGAATTAGAAAAGATAATTAAGCACCGAGATGGATCTTCATTCATCTCGGTGCAAAAATTCAATCTGATTAGAGTTTAAAAACACCTTTCAGTTTTGTTGAGCCATAACTTACTCTTAGGGTGTACTTACCACCTTCCAACTCATCAACTGGGAAGTAAAATTCTAATTCGTTGGTTGTATCTACAACTGTAGAGATAACAACTGCACCATTTTCGTCTTCTACACTAACATAAGCACCACCTACCGCATATTTGAAGTAAACTGCTAACTCGTTATTTTCAACCTCCATGCTTACTGGAATAATAACTACCTTAGTTCTACTAAAAGAACTAGAAGCTACTCTTGGGGCAATTCCAAGACCAACAGAACCTGGATCTTGATCATCCTTTTTGAGCGGATATTCTGCACTCGACAAATTGGTAGATGCCAATAACAATAGAAAAGCAGTAACTGCGAAATTTCTTAAATTAATTTTTTTCATGACTAATAATATTTTTAAAATTTGTTGAACATAATATACGACAGAATAAGGGATAATTTGATGGTGCTAAGATATAGTCACAATGACAACTTTCCAAATTTTCAGTCGAAAAAAATTAGGACAAGCCATTTTTTAAACCGCTGTAAACGTGTAAGTTATAATATGACAAAATAGAATTTTTAGGACAAGAATTTTTTGTAACAAAAAACAGGTCATAATTGACCTGTTTATGGGGTATGCGAATTATCGGAAACTGAATTTATACATTCGAAGCCTCACTTGAAATATCATCTAGATATTGCTCCAATTCCTTGGTGCTTTTCAGATTTAGTTTCTGGGCAATGCGTTGTTTCAGTTTATAAAGGCTGGAGGTCTGGCTCTCTAAGATCAGAGCCATATCGGCATTGGGTATGTTCAACAAATAAAGACAACACCAATACATTTCTTTGTGATTAAGCTCTTTGAAATTTAATTCCAAATGACTAATGATATTATTGAATGTTTGGTTCATTCTTTTTTTAAATAAGTCCCAATCGTTGGTATGCAAACAAACTTCGTAAAGTTCTTTTGTCATAATTTCTCTTTCAGATATAGTCGCTTTTTTAAAATGAGGGTTTTTTGCTAT
>JBBSCW010000182.1:0-7151 GCA_038249855.1 Bacteroidales bacterium | reverse complement strand
TGTAAATATTTAAATTGTAAATCCTTTTGCCTGTGCCTCAGCCTTCGCCTTTTTTTTGCTTTTGCCTCCGCCTTTTTAAATAGTAAATTGTAAATATTTAAATTGTAAATCCTTTTGCCTGTGCCTCAGCCTTCGCCTTTTTTTTGCTTTTGCTCCGCCTTTTTAAATAGTAAATTGTAAATATTTAAATTGTAAATTCTTTGGCCTGTGCCTTCGCCTCAGCCTTTCTCTTCTACTCGTCTACTTGTCTCATATTAAAAACTATACCCTACGGCATACACTAAACTCCACTTGGAGCCAGAGCTGATTCCATAACCGGGAACGAACCAAGGATTTAATTTCCCAACAGCCTCTTCCTTGAAAAAGTTTTTACTCCGAATAGTCCAGCCCATAAATACGTTCTTGACAATTTCAACACGCATACCTCCCGAAATCTCAAACCAAACTTTTGTAGTTGATTCATCTAAAAAATCCCTATTCTGAGTCTGATTCCAGTATTCGTCAGTCAAAATTACATTTTTCAAATCGTATTTAAAGTTGCTAAATCCTACCCGCACACCAACTAGAAATAGATTATTAGTCGGTGTTTGTTTCTTTTTAGGCTTCATGATATTGAAATCTAATCCAATTCTGGAAAACATTCCATTTGTTTTGAAATTGATGTTGTTAGAAGCCGTATGATCAGCACCAGCAAAGCCCATTTCAAAAACTGGAAAGTATTTTTGCATTACATTGGCTTGAATAGCTGCTTCGTAGGTAAAGGTTTCCTTATTAAGCAGCAAAGTATTGATTATAGGAGCCACATTCACTTCCAATCGCAACCCATTGAGCCACTTATTCGGTATGCTATCCATTCTACTTTTGGTGCTTTGTGCCGAACCCGCAACAAAACAACTCAGGAACAATATACTAAAAATGAAATATCTGTACATTTTCAATGCTTATGTTGTTAATTTCAGGGTAAACAATGGATATAGAATCGATATAATGTCGTGTACTAACTACTTCATCAATGGTATGAGCTACTATGCAGCCACATTCGAGAGACAAATAATATCGATTGTTGTTCTGGTGGAAAATGCTTATTGTATCAGTTTTGTCGTTGAACTGAACTATATAATCGGTATGTTCAACCGTGCTGTTGAGTGGAATCAGTATCAACTTTTCACTCTTTTTGTTTTTATAAATAAGTGAATCCAATCCTAATCCACGCACCCAGATGCTATCAATTGCTTGCGGACTTATCAACATTTTCTGAGTTGTAGGATTTATTGTTTTGCTGTAAAATCCTATTTGCATATTCACCGATGTCTTTTCACGACATTCATCGGATGGGTTACATGCACTGAATATTGCAACAATTAAAATCAAGTATATTTGGATGAAAAATCTCATATTCTAAACGTTATTTACATTTAAGTAAGTGGAAATAAATAATGTCCTACAATTCTTTGTGTTATTTTGAGGCTTAGAGTTTTTGAGACAATAATTTTATGCCACAAAGACACAAAAACAATAAGTTTCGCGAAGTAAATGTTAAATCCAGCAGATTACTAAACCAACATAAATACAACATTATACTTGTCCAATCACTTACATCAAGCTCTTCACCTCTATTTTCAAAAGTGCTATTGCGTTCTCGCTTGGTAAATCATCGGTGCTGTTGTAAACCTGAATAATATATTCGGCCAACTGAGTAGCATCACCATTGGGCTGCAAGCGAACCGCACAACTATTTACCAACTGTATCAAACTCTCCTGAGCCATTTTGAAAGCACTCCACAATTCAGTACTTACATATATTTGCTGTGCAACATTGTGTGCAAATTCCTGACGAATACTCGCAATAAGTTGAGTTTGAAGTTCAATACAATTCATTCCTGATTTTATAGTATTAACAATAAGATAATTAGGAATAGTTCGCTCCAGTACCAACATAAGTCGCTCGTAAGCCCTGAGTCTGATAGGTAAAGTAATTGTGCTATTATTTTCTTTCGACTCTAATTGCCTTTTTCGCATCTCAACTTTTTGTTGCCTATCAAGCAGCAAAAATGCAGTGAGGAAAACCAACAAAGCAGGCAAAGTTATTTTTAAAATATCGATCATGGTTTAATAGTAAACAAGGAAACGAGGAAACAATTTAGTAAACGAGGGAACGAGGAAACAAGTACACAAATATGCTAATTTAACAGTTCTCACTTCTCACTACTCACTTCAAATCCCAAATTTCAAATGGAGTAAGTCGATGGTACATTCCGATTTTTCAGATGAAACATTCCGATTTATCGGAACTCTTCAAACTTTACCCTCACTCCTTGCTTTAAATTCGGATTTTATACATTCTTTTAAGTACAACTCAATGTCAAGAGGATTTACTTTGTAGATAGGTTTTAATTGTTCAAATCCACTATCGACATGAAAACGAGAACTATCTATGAGTATGGCTAATAAATTCTTAGTAGAAAGTGCGTGTTGAGAATATTTCAATGCTAATTCAAT
Source organism: Bacteroidales bacterium (assembly GCA_038249855.1). Classification (GTDB taxonomy): domain Bacteria; phylum Bacteroidota; class Bacteroidia; order Bacteroidales; family Paludibacteraceae; genus Paludibacter. Next base: position 4,652 of record JBBSCW010000182.1, on the reverse strand, counting down.
GGCATCTTTAAAATTTACACCTTGTTTCAACATTGAATATAGGTCGTAATAATCTCTAAAATTACTTCTTCGCAACATTACTTCTAACTTCATAGCTGCAATTGGTAATATATCAGCTATAAATAAATTATTTTTGAAATGAATAGGTGTTGTTACAGGTGAAAAATTAGAAGATGCATAAAATGAAATTTTTACTCCATCCACAATAAATTCTACGTGATTAAAATCCCAAATATCCCGAGATTCAATTTTTCCAATAGTACCTAACTCCCTTTCGATAAGCACCCAATCAACTTCTTGTTTTTGTAATTTAGATTTTTTCCAGCTCATAAAATCCAAGTCTTCACTTAGTCTGGTTGCAATTTGCAAAGAAAGAGCAGTACCACCAACAAGAATATACGGTTTTATACATTCGAGTAAAGTTACTGAATCAAAAATTTCTTTTGTATGTAGTGCCAATGCCATTATTTCAGTTTATTAAAATGTTGATTAGCAATTTTTTTTATGTATATATCAGGTTTTTTTATATCAAAATAAAGCCATGCCAACAATCGGTTTAGTTTATAATAGTATTCACCTTGTATTACTAATCGTTGAAGCCAGATGTTTTTAATTTTTTTTGCAGGAAACAAAATAAACAACCGATTTATATCTTCAATATCAAGGTATATCAATGATTTCTCAATCAGAATATCGTCAGGAATCTCCATCTCTGGCAACAAATTAAAGGACCAGAATACTTTCCGTTCAATTAACTTTTTGCTTAATATTTGTCTGATATTCTCCATCCTTAATTACTTCAATCAACTACTCACTTCCCACTACTCACTCCAAATTTCAAATGGAGTACTTCGATGGTACATTCAGCCATTGCGGAACTCTTCAAATCCCAAATTCCAAACCATTACAAAATAGAATTCGTTTGGTTCTCCTTTAGGGACTAGGGGTTAGCGTCACCAAATACCATCCTCCCCACACCGCCAACAAACCAAGCACTACGCTCAATCCCATATACAAAATTGCAGTAGCTATCTGTCCATTTTGCAAGAGCAACATATTTTCGCTGCTGAAGGTTGAAAAAGTTGTAAATCCGCCACACAATCCGACCATCAGAAACAGTCTTAAGTCGGCGGAAATAAGATTTCCCTTGGCAGACATGCCTATTAACAAACCAATAACCAAACTCCCTATCACATTGACTGCTAAAGTTCCCATTGGTAAGGACAGGAAATGCCAGGAATGATTTAGTTTCGAAATTAGAAACCTCAACACACTTCCTATAAACCCACCAAATCCTACCAAGAGCAATTGCTTCATCGTTCTATATTTCTTTCTATATTTCTTTCTCTATCAGGTAATTATTTCGTTCGGTAGAATTCCGTGATATTATTTCGCCCAAAAAACCAGTTAAGAAAAGCTGCGTACCGAGTAACATAGCCACCAAAGCAAAGTAGAAATAAGGCGTATCAGTAATTAATGGAGCTTTTACATGATGTAGTAAAGCCAATAATTTATTTGCACCCACAACTAAAACCGAAAGGAAACCCAGAAAAAACATTAAACTACCGTACAAACCAAAAAAGTGCATTGGTTTTTTACTGAATTTCGATAAGAACCACAAAGTCATCAAATCCAAATAGCCATTTATGAAACGACTCAATCCGAACTTTGTTTCTCCAAACTCACGTTTGCGATGTTCAACCACCTTCTCCCCTATCCTTTTAAATCCGGCATTCTTTGCTAAATATGGTATATAGCGATGCATTTCGCCATACACTTCTATATTTTTCACCACTTCGTTCCGGTAAGCTTTTAAACCACAATTCATGTCGTGCAGTTTAAGGCCAGTAACTTTACGAGCTGTGGAATTATATAGTTTCGAGGGTATGTTTTTGGTTAATTTTGAATCGTAACGCTTTTTTTTCCAACCTGAAACCAAGTCATAATTATCCTCGATTACCATGCGATACAATTCCGGTATTTCATCGGGACTATCCTGTAAGTCAGCATCCATGGTAATTACCACATCACCCTGAGCGGCACGAAATCCGCAAAATAAGGCGGGTGACTTTCCGTAATTATTCCGAAACTTGATGCCCCTTACGCATGGTGACTTCAACTTCAAGGCCTCTATAACCTTCCACGAACGATCGGTGCTGCCATCGTTTACGAAGATGATTTCGTAAGTAAGTTTATTAGCCAACATCACCTTTGCGATCCAGTCGTGCAGCTTTTCGAGTGATTCTTCTTCGTTGTACAGTGGAATTATAACTGAAATATCCATATTCTATTGTTGGATTATTTTTTATAAATTGGTTTTTGTGAAAAAGGAAAAATTTGAAATATAATGAAACTATAAACATTCCATCTTATATAATCATGTCATCCCGTTGGGATTTGTGTGTTGGGATTCTTGTTATTTTCCTATAATCATTTCATCCCTTCGGGATTTGTGTGTTGGCATTATTGTAATTTTCCTATAATCATGTCATCCCGTTGGGATTTGTGCGTTGGGATTCTTGTTATTTTCCTATAATCATGTCATCCCTTCGGGATTAATGCGTTGGAATTTATTCAAAAATACTTTTTTCCTTTTTGACAAATGCTCCAAGTATTAAGGCCCAAAACGCACCACCAATTACACCCGAAAATAGATTTAACAAAGCAAAAGGTGCCGGTTTATACATTGTTTCCATCAGCGTAATCACATTATCGTCCAAAGGAAAATTAATCTTATCATACACTTTTAGCATATCATTGCTCATGTTTTCTAAGTAAACTTGATTGATAAAAGTACTGTAAAGCAATACAATCAGTGATAAAACAAGGGTACCATAAAAATAAATTTGAAACAGAAAGCTGAATGCCTGTTTGTAGGTTATCACTCCTCCATTTTCTTTATCGCGATATACGACTGCAAAACGATACATGAAAACTAGGATACTTACAGAAACAATTAATGCCAAAAAGCCTATAAATCCGACCGTTGAAGTACCCATTAAAAACTTGAGCGACATCAAACCACCAATAATTAAGCCATTGAGCATGGCTGTTTTCTTGTTATTTTCGTTCATATATAATTTGAAATTTTTTAATTCACAAAAGTACGATAAAATAACGAAATTCAAAAGCCGTAGAGAATTTACAATTTAAAAAAATGGAAACAAGTAGACAGGGAAACAAGGAACAGAGTAAGGCGAAGGCAGAGGCGAAGGCAAAGGCCAAAGGATTTACAAGTTAAACATTTACTATTTACTATTTAAAACGGGAGGGAATTCGGGTAATTCGTATTTAATTCGGGTTAAAATAATTCGTCTTAATTCGTGAAAATTCTTAGTTTAAAGGAAACGGTAAACAAGTGGACTAGGGAGGTGAAACGGTGAACACAAAATAGTAACTAATGACCCGAAGCTAATGGAGCTTACGACATCCCGCCACAGCGGGATAACTCTTCAAATTCCAAATCTCAAATGGAGTACGTCGATGGTACATTCCGATATGTCGGATGGAACATTCCGATTTATCGGAAACATTCCGCCCTTACGGAACTCTTCAAATTCCAAACACTGAACGCCAAACAAGTAAGCAGCAAACATCTCCCTTCGGTCGCTGTTGGTTATATCCTCGTGCTGCAATCTCCAAATAAACTTAAAGAGAGAGGGATGCAAAGCTGCAATAAACGATCTAACTAAATTCCCACTCTAGCTTCGACCTGAGCTCAGCCGAACGAGGTTAGGGCTTATCTATCTTCCCTTTAGGGCTTAGGGGTCATATTTTTTTATTAATTTGCAAAAAATATATTTGGTATTTCAAAAATCATTCCTATATTTGCAGCCGCTTAGGCGAAGTTTTGGAAGTTTGGGTGAGTGGCTGAAACCACCAGTTTGCTAAACTGACGTACGGGCAACCGTACCACGAGTTCGAATCTCGTAGCTTCCGCTTTTAAAAACGAAAAAAGACTATTGTAAATATACAGTAGTCTTTTTTTATGTATGTTAAACCTTAGTGTTTAGGGTTTGCGTTCAGGGTTTAGCGTTTCCTCATTGCGTGATGTCGCCCTGCATGAAGGGATGTTTGAATTCACTACCACAAACTCCATTAGGTTTTGTTCAACTTATAGGGGACAAGCGGTGTCCAGTACTCAAATAATTGTTCAACGACAAATCTCGTTTAATTAAGCCAGTTTTTTTTTTTGGAATGCTTCTTTTTGGTCAATAAGTATATCCTGTATCTGTCTTTTGTCCATATCTTTTGTTATTTATTTTTGCACTATAAATAAAAAATTACTCTATACCAAAGAACATTATATGCTTTTTATGTTCTCGATAAACGAACAATCTGGGTTTCCTTCACTAGTGCAGATTAGCAATCTGGGCTATATTGAAAACTTTAATCCGTCAGACCGAAAATATCGTTCGGACGGGTTGAATACTTAGTTCCCTCGTTTCTCTCGGGATGACAGCCTTGGTGTGATGAAAGATTCCGTTGTGTATGGCAACGGTGCAAGAGACCCTTATAACCGTTGGCTCTATAAATCTATTACTGACGGCTATTAATAAAAAACGTTCTGTCATTCCGACGGGAGGAGGAATCTAGAAAATCATTCAGTATCCTCCTAAAGCAGGAGGCAATTTAGAGGCTATTCAACCTCT
>JBBSCW010000181.1:0-7203 GCA_038249855.1 Bacteroidales bacterium | reverse complement strand
TGGATAAAATCTACTATATGAAATACTTAAAGTTGGTAAACTCAAACTTATAGTAGAATCTCTGGCGTTTTGGTTGAAAGACATACCGCCCGATAAACTCAAAGAAGGGATATTAGGAAACCGCTTGTTAAAGTTAACACTCGAAAATGTATTACTTTGTGAGTTTATTTCGGGTCTATTATAATAATTAATATTTTTTTGATTAAAACCACTGGTAGTAAAATTAACACTCGATGAAAAAGTAAAATTCGGATTCGCTTTTTGATCCTGACTGTGACTCCATGCAATCCTTAAGCTTGGGCTAGTACTGTAATCGCTCATGCCCTTTTCGCTGGTAACATCATTTCGGTATTCAATGCCTAAACTTCCCCTGAATTTATACCGTTTCAAGTAGGTGGAATTAGTTCTCACCGCCCAAGTACCTTTGGTATAGATGTCACCTCGAACTTCTAAATCAACATAATCATTAATGGCAAAATAATATCCACCATTGTTAAGTCCAAAACCTCTATTTAATTCATCGGTATAATTAGGCATCAATACTCCCGACGAATAATCACTTGTAAAAGGGAAAAAACCGAAAGGAATGGCTATAGGCAATGGTACATCGGCAATTACCAAGTGAGCTGGGCCAGTAATAATATATGATCCAGGCTTCACTTTTCCTTTTGATATACTTAGATAAAAATGGGGATGGTCATGATTATCACAAGTTGTAAATTTACCGCCAGTCATACAGTATTCGTCATTCTCAGTTTTTTTAGTTCGTTCACTGATAATGTAACCTTCACCTTCCTGAGTTACAGCTTGCCTGATATATCCTTTCTTTGATTTTAAATTATATGTCAACTCCCGAGAGGCATAAGATTTTTCGCCTTCACTAAATTCGGGTTCACCTATTTTCACTCCCGTACTATCCGTATATCCTTTCGAATACACCAAACTACTGTCCATGCTTACCCTGATATAGTTAGCTTTAAGGCTTATTTCACGGTATTTCATATTGCTCTCACCATGCAGAATACCAACCCCATTACCAAAGAAGACAATTGAATCCTTAGCAGTATAATTTATTTCGGCATCAATTTGGTTTGCTTTTTGCTGATGCAATGATTTTACAGCCGTAGAGTCAGCCTGTTTTTTCAATAAACTATCAACTAATACTTTTTTATCTCCGATTTTTTCAGACACAGATAGCTCTTGCCCGTAGCTTAACGTCTGATTAAAAAAACATAATAGTAGCAATAGGATTATGTTTTTGTAGTTATAATTTAAACTTTTGCAAACAAGCATTCGGCAGGAATAAAGGTGTTAAAATTAGGAGTGCAAATTTAGTCAAAAAAAAGGAGTCTAATTAGCTTTAAACTGTTTTTTATGAATAATTTGAAAATTTACTTATTACTAAAGCATCGAAAACAGGATAAAAGCATTACTTTTGCATAATAATCAGCTGTATAATTTCATTAACTTTATACAATTGCCATGAATTTAAAAAAATATTTTTCCGTCTTATTTTCTTCTTTATTTCTGACTTTTCTATCAACAAACTCAAATATAACAGCTCAGAATAAAAAATTTACTGTGGTTGTCGATGCCGGACATGGCGGACACGATCCAGGTGCAATGGGTAGCATTATACGTGAAAAGGAGATTAACCTTGCTGTTGCTCTTAAGTTTGGTGAATTAATTGATAAAAACTTCAACGATGTTCGGGTTATTTACACCCGCAAGACTGATGTGTACCTTACCTTGCAGGAACGGGCTGATATCGTAAATAATAATCATGCCGACTTATTTATTTCCTTTCACACCAACGCAGCCAAAAGCTCATCTGCTTTTGGAACAGAGACTTACACCTTAGGTTTAGCCAAGTCGAAAACAAATCTCGACGTAGCGATGCGCGAAAATTCAGTAATTCTGCTCGAAGACGATTACAAAACAAAATATAAAGGTTTTGATCCATCCTCAGTTGAATCATACATTATGTTCGAGTTTATGCAGGATAAGTATTTAGATAAAAGTATTAATTTCGCACTTATCATTCAAAAACAATTTACTAATTATGCACTTCGCTCAGACAGAGGCGTGCGTCAGGCTGGTTTCTGGGTACTACACCGCTCAGCTTGCCCCAGTGTATTAATTGAACTTGGTTTTGTTTCCAACCCAACTGAAGAACGTTATTTAGCAAGTTCCGAAGGTCAGCAAAACTTAGCTAATTCAGTATATAATGCTTTTGTAAATTTCAAACGTGATCACGATAATAAATCAGGCTTACAAACAACATCTAAAAATTACGTTGAAATAAATAAAATAGAAGAAAAACCTACCAAAGCAGAAGAACCCATTGTTGAAAAGCGTGACACTGCAAACAAAACTGCTCCGAATAACACCGACAGTTCAATATCAGAAAGTGCTAAAAAAGAAATTCAAGCAAATGATAATCAGGTGATTTTTAAAATACAACTTTTCGCAAGCACTTTAAACCTCAAATCCAATGACAGCAGATTAAAGGGATTGAAAAATGTAGATAACTTTCGTGAAAAGGGTCTGTACAAATACACTTTAGGTGCTGAAAATAATTACGACAAAATCTTGAAATTAAGAAAAGAAATACTTTCTAAATTCCCTGAAGCTATTATTATTGCCTTTGTGGAAAACAAAAAAATGACTGACAAAGAAGGTTTAAAACTAGTGAAATAGCTGATTTTAAATAGGTTATTGAAATGGTTAGTGTAAATGGGGTTACTTCAATAAAAATAATTTAAACAAAATTCAAACACCAAAGGTTTATATATATTATAGTGTGAAATAAGAGCTTAAATACTTTGGGAAAACAATAAAAACAGACAGAAAATATGAAGAAAAAATTTTTCGGCAGGGAGGTGAGAGTTGGTATAATGGCTATTGTTGCTATATTCATACTTTATTTCGGATTAAACTTTTTAAAAGGAATTGATATTTTTACAGCTGTAAATGAGTATTATGCAACATACGAAAATATTGATGGTTTAGTTCCTTCATCACCCGTTTACATAAAAGGATTGAAAGTGGGACAGGTAGAAGAAATTAAATACGATTTCAGTAAGTTAGAATCTTTTGTAGTAAGAATATCAATATCCAACGATATAAAAATACCTAAAGGTGCTAAAATTGAATTGACTGACGAAGGATTGATGGGTGGAAAAGCGATACAACTTATATATGAACCCACCACAGCCAATCAGGCTCAATATTCTTCGGGCGACACCATTGAATCGCAGATAGGCTCGGGACTTATGGCTAAAATTTCAGGGGATTTAATGCCCAAAATTGAAAGTATTTCCACGCAAGCAGATTCCTTATTACGATCTGTACGAGTATTAATAGAAAGCAACCAAATAAAGAATAGTCTGGGTTCTATTGAAAAAACTACTGCTGATTTGGCTGTCAGTTCGGCTCAACTTAAAAAAATGATGAATAAGGATTTTCCCAAAATCATTGGAGATGTAAATGTCATTACTTCTGATTTCCGACAAGTAAGCGGCAACTTGAAATCCATAGATTACGCTGCAACCTTTGCCAGAATCAATCACAGCATTGCGAACTTAAATTTAGCAACCGATAAGATAAATAGTAATGAAGGTTCAATAGGTTTACTTCTTAACGATAAGGAGCTCTACAACAACCTAAACAACACAGCAAACAATGCCGACAAACTATTGATTGATTTAAAACAAAACCCCAAAAAATATGTGCATTTCTCGATTTTCGGAAAGAAGCAACTATAAGCCGCTTATTTAGAACAGATACAAATAGCAAAATTTTTCCAAAATTATAAAATTACTAATTTAAGAGCCCGAAACCATTTTGTAATAAGTGTTTCGGGCTCTTTATGAAAATAAACGCCAAATTTAGTAACATTTTGTTAACCACTTTAAAATCAATTGAATCACAAAATATACATTTTTAATACCCTGATTTCCTGCAACATACCATAACACACTGAATATAAAATGAATGCTATAAATAAAACAAACGAACTATTTCTTTGATTTTTTTATCTCGAAAATAATTTAGATTTTTGTATTCGTCAAAATAGCCCATAGTTCTAAAATAAGTAATTACAAAATATCTGTGGTTATCAAAGTTTTATAACTTTTTATCTGAAGTATTAATTTTTTTTGAATTGAAAAGTCATGTTGAATCATCCCGAACAATTGTGGAATAAGTGCCTAAACGTAATAAAAGACAATATTAGCGAAGCATCTTATAACACATGGTTTGCACCGATAGTTGCCCTTAAATACGAAAAAAATATTTTTGTTCTTCAGGTTCCAAGTCAATTTTTTGTAGAATATATCGAAGAGAAATACATCGATTTATTAAAAATGACACTTTACCGTGAGGTGGGTCATGGAACGATGCTCGAATATAGAGTATTGATTGACAAATCGAACGGACAAGGCACTCGCATTCCGAGCACGAACGATAGACCGCTTCCAAAGCAGAATACAACTTCAAGCTATATTAGCCCCTACCACCGACCTCAATTACCTGAAATTGACCCACAACTCAATCCGTCGTTGAATTTCAATAATTTGGTAGAGGGTAATAGTAATAAACTGGCACGTACGGCCGGTATAAGTATTGCCAATGAACCAGGGAAAACTATTTTCAATCCACTATTTGTATTCGGACAGTCGGGCGTAGGTAAAACTCACTTGGCCAATTCGATAGGGGTTATGACCAAACAACTTAACCCTGAAAAAAGAATCTTGTATGTTTCTGCTAATACTTTCCAAATCCAATATACCGATGCGGTTAGAAACAATTCAGTAAACGATTTTTTGAACTTTTATCAAACTATCGATGTATTGATAGTAGATGATATTCAGGAGTTTGCGGGAAAAACAGGAACTCAAAATACTTTTTTCCATATTTTCAATCACTTGCATCAAACAGGCAAGCAATTAGTTTTAACATCGGATCGTTCACCAGCTGTCATGCAAGGTTTAGAACAACGCTTGTTGACTAGATTCAAATGGGGACTTTCAGCCGAGATAGAAAAACCAGATTTTCAATTGAGAAAGTCAATTCTGGAAAATAAAATTTATCACGATGGACTTGAAATTCCTGAGGATGTAATTAACTATATAGCTGAATATGTAACAGATAACGTACGCGACTTAGAAGGTACTATCGCTTCATTACTGGCACATTCAACATTAGTAGATATGCCAATTAACATAGAATTAGCTGAAAAAATTGTTAGTCGAATAGTTAATATCAAACGAATTGACCATACGGTTGAAAAAATCAGAGACATGGTTTGCGAATATTTCTCGTTAACTGTTGATGCCATCGCCACAAAAAGTAGAAAACGAGAAGTAGTTCAAGCCCGCCAGATAGCCATGTATCTTTCAAAACAATTAACAAAGAACTCTCTGTCGTCTATTGGTTTTGCTATCGGTCAACGCGATCATGCTACTGTATTGCATGCTTGTAAAATTGTATCAGACCTGATGGATATTGATAAAAATTTCAGATTGAACGTACAAGAAATTGAGAAAAAACTAAAACATTAATTATTTAATAATCTGCAATATAACGATAATTAAAATAGATTATATAGGAATGACTGCAAAAACAAATTGCAGTCATTCTTTTTTAAATAACTTATTGAAATTTGAGGTAAATAGAAAAAAAATTATTATTTTTACATCGAAAATCAAAACACTAAAACATGGTATTTAAAATTACTTTACTATCTGACGAAATAGATAATTTCGTTAGAAAAATAAATATAGATTCCGAAGCTACTTTCTTCGATCTTCATACTGCAATTCTTGATGCAGTGAATTTCGAAAAAAACCAGCTTACATCCTTCTTTATCTGCTCAGACGATTGGGAAAAAGGACAAGAAGTAACGCTGATGGAAATGGAGTCGAGTTCGGAATACGACAATTTGGTAATGGACGAGACCAAGCTTGAAGACTTAATATCAGACGATAAACAAAAATTACTGTATGTTTTCGACCTGATTTCTGAAAGAGCATTCTTTATGGAAGTAAGCGACATAATTCCTGGAAAAACCTTGGATAAACCTAAATGTATACTTAGCCAAGGAACACCTCCGGAACAAACTGTTGAAGAAGAAACACTTAGTGTTGTTCCAAAACTAAATTTGGACGAAAACTTCTATGGGGATGAGGATTTCGAGATGGATGAATTAGATGAGGAAGGTTTCGGTGATATGAACTTTGATGATAGTGCCTTATTCTCAGAAGATCCAAAATTTTAATCGGTAAAATTAATCAACCGACACACAAAACAGAAAGTAGGTTCACTTATTTTCTGTTTTTTTGGTTTGAAATAAAATTGGGTTTTAAGAGTCCTGAAAAATCGGGATGTCGAGTACTCCATTTGGGATTTGAAGTTTAAAAAATATTTCGATATTTTTTATCAATGGAATTATTTCTGATTCTTAAAAAATTTGCCTAAACAATATGAAAAATAAAATTTTATTCTTGATTTCAATCTTAAGTGCAATAATTTTATTTAGTTTCATTGCATTTACTTCTTGTCATTCTTCGTCCGATAATAAAATTACCAAAGACACAATCGCTGTTAGACAGCTCAATTCATTGGCTTTAAAGCTGGAAACGACTCAACCAGACTCGTCTATTTTGCTCTACAAAAAATCCATCCGACTTCTTAAATCCCTCCCTCAAAATAAAATAATTAAGCACTTATTAGCTAATACTTACGTCGATTTGAGCAGTGTTTATGTTTTCAAAGCCGACTATGGCCATGTGAAGCAAATATTTGACACGGTTGCGGTTTTAACCAAAAATATAGTAGATAATGAGCTAATTGCAAGGATATTGACAACAAGAGGAAAGTTGGAAATGAAACTGGGTAGTCTCGAAAATTCCAGCAAACTGTATTCACAAGCCTTACTGTTAGCCCAAAGAGTTAAGAACAAAAAATTGGAAGCCAAAATCATTTCAAATCAGGCGGTAATTGAAGCCATGCAGGGTAAATATAAAGAAGCTGAAAAACTTTTTACAAAGTCTTTGGATATCGGACTTGCTATTAAGAATGACGAAACTATCACAACTGGATATCTAAACTTGGGTGTTATATCCACCTATCAAAGTGATTATAAAGCAGCCGAGAAGAATTCTTTGAAAGTGATTGATATGTATTTGAAAAACAACAATC
>JBBSCW010000180.1:0-7235 GCA_038249855.1 Bacteroidales bacterium | reverse complement strand
TGAAACATCGAAAGAAAATCCTGCAACGGAAAAACGGAATCAACGAGAGGAAGCACTTTCAGCTAAACTTCATGAAGCTGAAATTCGTAAAAATACGATTGATGCCCAAATTCAACTGATGGAAAAATCCTATGAAATGGCTGCCAAATATATTCCGCAAGGGCAGCAAGTAGGAGGGCTGAATACAACAAATACCGGTACTTCGAATCCAAACAAGAAAATAAAAGTTTCCAGGGTTAAGCAAGTAGTTGAGCAACCGGTTTCAACTTTGCCGCAAGGGTTAAGTGATTCTGTCCGAATTGCGAACAGTAAACAACCGCATAACCGCAGATTTAATACTGCGGTTGGTAATCCTTTAAATGAAGACATAAACACCATAAAAGCCTGTATCAATGAAAATTGTTCGCTAACCAATGGTCAAAGTGTCCGGTTGCGAATACTTGAGCCCTTGCAAGTTGGAACAACCCTTATCCCAAAAAACAGCCTGATTTCCGGTGATGCAAAGATACAAGGCGACCGATTGGAAATTTTTATTCAGTCGATGGAATATCATGGGATGATTATTCTGGTGGAACTAACTGCATATGATACCGATGGTCAGGAAGGAATTTTTATTCCGGGCTCTATGGAGATAAATGCATTCAAAGAAATGGCGGCTGGTATGGGTTCGAAAATGGGCACAAGCGTTTCATTTACCCAATCTGCCGGTCAACAATTGTTATCAGGCTTAGGGAAAGGAGTTATTCAAAGTGGGTCACAGTATTTGTCCAAGAAATTCCAATCAGTTACCGTCAAATTAAAAGCCGGTTATCAGGTCTTGTTACTTTCTAACCAAGAATAATTGTTCGACGAAACAACTGATATTAATAATCAAAACAACTAATCAGTGAGCTTATTGACTCACACTAACAAAAACAAAAAATGAAAAAAACAATGATTTGGATGGTTTTACTTCTGGTATCCATCCTAACAATAAATGCACAAACGACGAAAGGTGATTCTTCCGAAGGTTGGTCAACGGAAATTACTTTCGATAAAATGATATCGCCTTATGAGCTGGAAGTTACTTTTGATAAGACGGTACATATTATTTTTCCGGCGGCTATTCGGTACATCGATTTGGGTTCCACCAATATTATTGCAGGCAAAGCCGATGGAGCTGAAAACGTTATACGTGTGAAAGCTGCCATTCGAGATTTTAAAACCGAAACGAATTTTTCTGTGATTACCGAAGAGGGAAGCTTTTATTCTTTTAATGTCAACTATGCGAATGAACCTCACATGCTGAATGTGGAAATGAAGGACTTTATTCATGATGGTGATACGATTAACCATCCCAACAATGCGCTGGGAGTCTATCTCAAGGAATTAGGTAATGAATCACCTATGTTGGTGCACATGATTATGAAATCTATCTACAAAAACGACCGCAAGGAAATAAATCACATCGGTTGCAAGCGTTTTGGCATTAAGTATCAACTTAAAGGTATCTATACACATAACGGTTTGCTTTATTTTTATACACAAATCACTAATTCTTCTAATGTCCCCTTTGATTTGGACTTTATCCTATTCAAGATTGTGGATAAAAAAGTGGTCAAACGTACTGCCATTCAGGAAACAATTATTATTCCCATTCGAGCTTTCAATTACGTCACGCATGTGGCAGGGAAAAGTAGTGAACGCACCGTTTTTACGCTGGATAAGTTTACCATTCCGGACGATAAACAATTGGTAGTAGAACTCAATGAAAAAAATGGGGGTCGCCATCAACGCTTTGTAGTTGAAAACAGTGATATAGTACGAGCAAATGTGGTTAACGAATTAAAAATGAAATAAAATGAAACGAGCAATTATAATTTTTATCGCCTGTATTAGCTTGAGTGGACTATTACACGCACAACGTTACCTCACCGGACAGCAAGGCATTCAACTCACGTATGGAGAAGTAAACGGCATAATCCCTTTACGGACATTTTACGCCGGAGCTGCTGTTGCAACCTACACACAAAATGGGAGTCACTGGGTCTTTGGAGGAGAATATTTGCAAAAACAAATTAATTACAGGTATATTCAACTTCCGGTAGCTCAGTTTACAGGTGAAGGTGGGTATTACTACGGTTTGCTTTCCGATCCAAGTAGAACCTTTCTTTTGTCCATTGGTGCGTCTGCTTTAGCAGGGTATGAAACCAGCAATTGGGGCAATAAAATGCTCTATGATGGAGCTACGCTTCTTAATCAGGATGCTTTTCTGTATGGAGGTGCAATAACCATCGAACTTGAAGCTTATATCACAGATCAAATAGTGTTTTTAATCAATGCCCGTGAACGAATCCTTTGGGGTTCGTCCATTGGTAAATATACGACTCAATTTGGAGCAGGATTAAAAATTATTATCAACTAAAAACAAAATCAACAATGAAAAAGATAGTTATAATCAGTATGGTAGCCTTGGTGCTGCTATGTTCAGGATGTGACGATAAGTTGGATGTCCAGCAAGCCTATGATTTTTTGCTTAGCACCATGCCGGTACAAACGAAAATCAAACTTTGGGAAACAGTAGAAATTCGCTGTCAATTGAATCGTAAAGGAATGTACGAAGATGCCAAATACTATATTGGCTATTTTCAAACAGAAGGAAAAGGTATTCTACAAAAACCAAACGGTGAGGTGTTAGCTCCGAATGATTTTTATGAATTGGATAACGAAACTTTCCGACTATACTACACTTCTTTTTGTAATGTCCAACAGGTAATTGATATCACCTTACACGATAATTTTGATCAGGAATATAAATTTAGCCTAAGCTTTACAAATAATACTGAAGGCACAGGTTCTCGCTCGGTAATTAGTACAGTTCAAAAGTCCGGTTCTATTTTTCGATAAAATCAAAAAGAATATCTTGAATTTAAAAACGGGAAATAACTTTTGGAGCCGTCCCATCGAGCTCGAAAAAAGTTATTCTCGTTTTTTTATAATATCAGTTATTTGTCTTTTCTGTAGAGTTTCAAGGCTATTAAAACGACTACCTTTCGGGCAACCAAAATAACTCCTTCAGTTTTATCAATGCTATTCTTTTATTCTGAATAACTTATCATTTTGTGATAATTTAACAACAAAATATTCTTCTTTATTAATTTCTATAGGAAGTTTATCTTTAAGAATAGAAGCGACAAATTGAATATTGTTTTTGTTTACAAATTCGGAAATTTTAACCAACTGTTTGTCGTCCATTAGTTCCTTTTTATCATTCAATAAAAAATGTAAACATGGAATATTCTCTTCATCAGCAAATAAAGTATAAGCCAAATCAAAACAAGATATTTCTCCTTGCTTTTTACCCGAACTCATGTTCGCATTAAATGAACTGAACTTGTATAATCTCTGACCTTTTCTATTTGTAATAATGTCGGGTTTGACGGCGTATTGCTCTCCATACAATTCATTTGAAATTGCAGCAAAGTGTTTATTGAATTTATTTAGTTGTGTTTTTACAACTAGTTCGAAACTGTCGCTAAAAAGTTCGTTATCAATTTCACTAAGTTGTTTGTTAAATTCCTTGATGTTGAATTCAACCTCATTCAACTGTTGAATGGTGTTTTCATATTCACCTTTCTTTCGGTGTTTTTCAGTCAATTCACTGATTACCTTTTCCAGTTCGTCAAAGGAATCACTTTTTGAAATTAAAGCGATTAACTTTTGTTCCTCTGCAAGTAGTTGCTTTAGTGAATTATTATTTTCTGAAATTGATTTTTCTAACGCAGGCATTTCTTTGGTGACAAATTTCACCTTCTCTTCAATCATTGTGTTGTGAAAAGCAACGAGGTCTGAAAATGATTTTTGAATTGAGGTAATTTTATTTGTTGCTTGTTCGTAAATAATTTCTAATTGTCTCAAATCAATATCTGACCTACTAGATTTAAGTTCTTCCTCAGTTTCTTTTATTAGGTCTTTACGAATATTCAACTTACCGATACTAGAACTCAATTTATTTATGCCGTATCTAATCTCGTTCAAACTGTCTAAGTCTTTCTCAAAGTTTTCATTTAGATTGAAACTACTTTTCTTTTTGTTTAGTTCCTCAATATCATTATTGATTAATGCTAAAGCAGTTTCATATGCAGTTTTGGTTTGGTTTTTCTCAAGTCTACTTTTGTATGTATCTTCCTGTTTTATTTTAGTTAATATTTCCTGCTTGCTGTTTCCATTCATGAATTCGCAACCGAAAAGAAAGAGATATAGTGTTTCATATTGCGCATCAGATGTATAGGTGTCAAGAGTTTTTAAAGTGTTATTAATACTTTCATCTTTATATCGGATGTTATGTGAAATTATTTGCCTGAAAGTTGGTTTGCTTGCAAGATGCTCAGGGAAAAGGATATTTGATAACCTCAAATCAAATTCTTCCTCAGTCATTGTATCTCCATTTATTGTTCTTTTAAGTTCCTTCCTGGCCAAGAAGTTTCTTTCAATCACAATATCTTCAGTTCCTTTATCTAAGTCAGTAGTTAGGATAAGGGTAATGAGAATTTTATTTTCAATTAGGTAATCTTTAACAAGTTTGTATTCCTGCCTTTTTGTTTCAGGATCAACATAAATGTGTTTAGGGTTGGCTCCCAAACAAAAATCAACCAATTTAAGAACAGTTGTTTTACCAACACTGTTGCCTGTTATTTGAAGTTCACTTTCATCAACGATAAGATTAAGACCTTTATGAAATTCAATTTCACGAATGACTTTAGCTCCACTTGTAATAGTTAATGATTTTATGAACATAGTACAACTTCTCCTTTTGAATTCAATTTTGCAACATCTATTAAATACAACCAATCTAAGCAAAGTATAAAAAGAGAAAACGACATTTCTCTTTTTACTTTTACCTCTTGGAATAAGTCAAGTATTTTGAAAGTACAATCTTTTTTTAAAGATTCAATCACAAAAGCACCGTTATAGTAAATGCTATTTTCAGGATGAATATTATCGGGTAGAAGCATAATTGTAATTGTTTGGGTTATCAAAAATTTTACATCGAACAAATGCATCTACAACAAGGATATTTACGCAAAGTTCAAGTTCGTCAAATGGTATAGAAGTATAATTTACGCTATTTAAAACCTTTTCTTGTACTTTAGAAATTACTTCAAAGAAAAGTTGGTCGTCATTAAATCCACTTTTTGCTTTTGCATACTCTTGTCTGATTGTAGAAAGAACATATTTGCTTTTGTTACTACCTAGCGAATCATACTCTGAATAAATCCTATCAACTCTACCATTATGAACAAAAAAGTCGTCGATTATTATTTTAGCTGCATTCAATTTATTATGCGAAATCTTTCTATTAATTTCAAAACTATTGATTTCTGAAGTTAAATCAGACTTATCCAAATCCTCTTTGGATAGAATATTTATGACAGCAGCCAAGTTAGACTCAAGTTTCATTGGATCAATTTCAGCAACTAATTCTTTTTTTATAAATTCATATATCCTCTTTTGGTCATCAATATGTAAGCCTCTTATTCTTGTCAAAATAGATCTATTATCCAGAATGTCAGTAGAAGGAGCGAAATTAATTCTTTGTGAATTTTTAAATGAATCTTTTCTTAAATCATCAGCATCTTTGGCAATTGAAATAAACTTAAAAGTATATCCTGTATAATTCTTTATTGAGTCCTTTGAAAGTGAGGATTCAACTTTTTGTTTGCTCGCTGTAGCCGATACTTGAATTATAAATTTGTTTGTATGATCAATCAAATCTATTGCTTCTACATTTTGCTTGAAATCGTTTTCATTTATTACTGTCCAGCCATAAAGTTCGTTCAAAAAATATTGATAAAAATTTTCTGAGTGTCCGTGAAAATCCAAAATATTCAATTTTCCCCTCCGAGTTATCCGAAGAGCAAGAAGGTCAAGCCTTTCTTCAATAATATTAAAGTACCCTGGTCTATTCATTTTATCGTTGCAAAATTAATCATTTTTTATCTTTTGCTTGCTTTGAAGCTCTATTATTTTAATCTTTACATTCTTTTACCGAGGTAGAATAGCTCTTCATGGATTCCTCATAGATTTTGAATTAATATTGCACTCTCTTATCGCCCACAAATATAATTAATCTTTTTGGCATATTAAGTGAATTATAGAAGCTGATTTGAACAAGTGTATTTTATTCAATTTGAGATTGATAATTATCCATTATAAGTTATTGTATTTCTTCTTCTCACCCACCACTTTCAAGCGTAGTAATCAGTTTCCGATTACACGTTGCTTTGTAGCTCACATGCGGCAGAATGTTTGGTGGTCGTTATCTCCTTCCTTGATGATTCTTTCGATATGTTCAATACACAACTAGCTCACAAGATTACAAGCGTTAATAAAAACTACAATAACAAAACTTCTTTTTTTCTTTAGGGTTAACTCGACACAGTTAAAATAAATATCCATTGGATAGCGTTGGAAAGTGGCATAGGTAGCGACTGACAGAACGTAGCCTGTGGAGTGATAGAATGGAGTTTCTTGTGCCGAGCGGTGCTGAGGTGGATGAAATGAATAAGGCGGATTGAAGTGTAAGGTCGTGAAGCTTGCGAAACCCTGAAACGGAATAAGCCGATTGAATGAATCGACCGCAAGCACATGAAAATAAATACGGTTGCTTTCTTTTGCTTGCAACAAATGAAGGGTGGCGGGGAAATCTTGAGGATTTTGTCCAATTAAATTCGTTGTATTGAAAAAAAACTACCATTGGTAAGCGTGGATTTAGAGCATAGGTAACGAGAAAGCGTAATGGCACAAGGCGTTGAAGAATGAAATGGAGTAAATTGGCTGCTTTTTTGTGTGTGGTTAGGTGTAACGCTTTGCTGGAACTGCAACGTATTGCAACTGTGGGTGGATTAAAGCAGCCGTGTAACGGAATGATTATGGGTTGAATTGAGCCATGGAGTGATGAGTTACTTATGCTGTGGGGTGCTGAGGTTGGTGAAATGAATGCAACGAATAAAGTGTAGGGAACCCGAACACCAAAATTTGATGATTCACATATCTTGGAGATTAATGAGTGATAACCTAAAGTTACTGTACCTATAAATAATCTTCATCTCCTGAAAAGAGAAAACCATATCCAATTTTTTATGCGTCTGGATTGAGCTATCACTGTTTTTAGAAAAAATAGTACATGAAGCTTGCTAGAATAAAATTGACAATGAAAGCTGAAGTGTATAGTTTTTTTTCTCAAAACCTAGAGG
>JBBSCW010000179.1:0-7263 GCA_038249855.1 Bacteroidales bacterium | reverse complement strand
CCTTATTTTCTTTGTATAATTATACTCTTTATAGATTTTGTAAATTCAAAATAATTTTTCATCACTCACTCTATTCATTGTAAAACCAATAACTAAAGTTCCACAAAATTTTTTTATAGCACCTCAAAAAAAGAAATAACCTAAAAAAGACTTAAACGGATTTTAAACAGTTTGCGTTGATAACTTTCAAAATAAGATTACAAATCCTAAGAACAATGAAGAGTGGGATTAAAAATAAATCGCAACCACTAGTGTCAGTATTTGAATTTTTATTTAATTACAAATCTGCAAGGATATGGCGCTATGCCCAACAGAGTTGCGAATAAAACAAATCCCACCGTCCAAGGGTAACTTGACAATCAAGGTTAAAGGCGATTTGCAAGTGGACGAACATCATACCATTGAAGATACTGCCATCGCATTGGGCGAGGCATTTGCCAAAGCAATTGGCGACAAACGAGGGATTGAGCGATATGGCTATTATTTACCCATGGACGATTGTTTGTGCTCGGTTGCTTTAGATTTTGGTGGACGTGCTTGGTTGGTATTCGATGCTGAGTTCAAAAAAGAATATATTGGCGATTTGCCCACAGATATGATTTATCATTTTTTTAAATCGCTTAGCGATGCGGCTCGTATGAATTTAAATATAAAAGCCGATGGAAATAATGAACATCATAAATTAGAAGGAATTTTCAAAGCATTAGCAAAATCAATAAAAATGGCTGTAAAGCGTGATATCTATCAATTTGAATTACCGAGTACAAAGGGAGTATTGTAAGAAGATATTTTGATTTTTTCTTTACAATAAATATAACAATCGGCTGAATTTCAATAAAGAAATTCAGCCGATTGTTTAAATATGCAGTTAAAATTTGATGATAAGCCTATACTAAAACCTATGCTTTAATAAGATTAGAAAGAAAATCCAGGAATAAAAGTGTTTGGTCTAGCCTACTGCAAGCAGGGTTCAATAATCACAAAAACGGAAACAGTATATGCTCATTTAATAGGCATTACATGATTAGCTAGGGATTTAGCTTCCAAATATAAGGTATCGGGGCAAAAGTCAAGCCCATTTGCCCATTGAACACTACCCAAAAAAGGTTTAACTGAGTTGAACATACTATTGTTTTTCAATTCTTTAAACATTCCCTTTTCTAAGTATGGCTTTACATCAAAACTTTTTAGTTCTCCATTGCTAAAACTAATTAATTAGTTTAACATTCGTAACTCGAGGATTCATACTTATTTTATTTTAATAGATCAATTTTAAAAATATTTTCGCCATTAATAGCCAATTCCCAGTTTGCTATTAATTCTTCATTGTGGATTTCAATCCAAGCCTGAACAAGTTTAAATTTATTGATTTTTAAAGTCCCTTCCAGCAATTGACCATCAATAATAGATATAACAGCTTCTTGATTCCGTAAAACATTGAAATAATTACCAGGCCAATCGATTAAGGTTTATTGCAACAAAGATAATGATTTTGTATCAATTTGATTAAAACAACCAAATTTTTTATGGGATTCAAACACAATAGACTGAATTTCTTTATTGAAATTCAGCCTATTGTATAAATAACTAATGATACATACTTCTCCTATAATTTTTATGGGTGAGAACTAATATATAAATCAATGGCAGTTAATCTTATTTCTATTGCAGTTAACCTAGCATTAACTATGGCTTGATTAGTAGTAAGATTAGTAACACTAGCATTAAGAGCTTTAACAGTTGAAATGACATCGCAAACTCATTAAGACAAAACATGCTCTCCAAAAATATATTCTTCTGACACTTCATAGCCAAAACTCTTTGCAAACAGTTCTAAATCATCTTCTTGACATTCTAAGTTCTACATCTATGTTGTTACTCTAAGTAATAAAGCTGCTTTCATATCGTTATTTTGTTGTATTTTTGTAGTGTAATTATAATGAAAAAAATTACATTACAAAATTACAATTCCGCCCACAAAGGGGGTTTTAAAATAACGATGGCTTTTAATAACCCAAACAAGCATAAATAATTTTCATGAGATTTTCCCACCTATTTTACCCCACATCACTCATATTCATACTTCTAAGCAATATCTGTTTGGCTCAAAAGTCAACTATTGAACGCCCGCGTTTGGTTGTGGGGATTATGATTGACGGTTTACAACTAAACCATGTCGAAATGCTTTCGGCGAATTTTCAACCGCAGGGATTGAATAAATTTTTCGAACAAGGCGTAGTGGTTAAAAATGCTGGATATAATATTATTTCAGCAGGAAGTTCATCGGATATTGCTACAGTTATGACTGGTTCAATTCCTTTCTATCATGGCATTGCAGGCGATAAATACTATGATAGACTCAGTGATAAGATTCAGACAGTAATATACGACGACCAAGAAATTGGAATTGGCACAAACCAAACCTATTCTGCACACAATTTACTTTCGTCCAACATATTGGATGAAGTAAACTTGGCTTTTCCCGACAAAGCAAAAACCTATGCAGTAGCTATCGACCCTGAAAAAGCCATTATGTTGGGCGGGCATACTGCCAACAGTGTAGCTTGGATTGATGACATTAATATGAAATGGGCTACAACTGGCTATTATCGGGAAGGATTAAATAAATCGGCCGACCGGATGAACATAGATGGAAGTTTTAAAAACCTGAATTCAAGGTCTTGGAAACCACTCTATGATATAAAAACCTATCGTGCCGCCTCCAATGGGAGTCATCGTTCTTTCGATTATAAACCAACCGAAAGGAAAGCAAAAAATTCAGCAGAAACGATATTAAGAACCACCCCTTCTGCCAATTCTCTTGTGGTTGAATTGGGTATGAAAATTATATCGGAAGAGCAATTGGGAACTGACAATATACCCGATATGTTGATGCTTCAATTCACAGTGCGAACTCCTAACGAAAAAATTTATTCGCTTCAAACTACCGAAAAAGAAGATATGTATTTGCGCTTGGATAAAGACATTCAAAGTCTGCTTCAAGAGATCGACAGAAATGTTGGCTTGAATAAAACGCTCCTATTTTTGTTCTCCAATCAGACGGACAATTATTCACCGACTGAATTAGGGAAAAATAAAATACCGGCAGGATATTTCAGTGCCAGTAGATCGATGGCCTTGGTCAACAGTTATTTAATGGCACTTTACGGTCAGGAACGCTGGATAATTGGCTATTATGGGAAAAACATTTATTTAAATCGTGAAAAAATTGAAGAAAAGAAACTGAAATTAAATGAAATACAAGAACTTGTTGCTAATTTCATGCTCGACTTTGAAGGAGTTCAATCTGCTTCGCCAGCACAAAAAATTCTCAATTCAAATATCTCAGGCAATAGTGAAACAAGCCGATTAAGGAATTCGATGCATAAATTGAGTGTGGGTGATGTGGTTTTCAATTTGATGCCAGGTTGGTTGGAGTTAGATGAAAAAATGAATCCCGTGGGAGAATCAAATTCGATCATCAACTATTCGCCCGTTTGTTTTTTGGGTTGGAAATTAAAGCCACAAGTAATTAAAACGCCTTATTTAATGACAGATATTGCCCCAACTTTATCCGAGATACTTGGTATTCAGTTTCCAAATGCATGTTTGGGGAAGCCTATTGTTGAGGTGTTGGAAAATAAGTGATATTGAAGAGTCCCGCAAGGGCGGGATGTCGAGTACTCCATTTGGGATTTGAAATTTGAAGAGTTTGAAATTAATCGTTTATTCTTTTCATCTTCTCATCTTCTCAATCGTAAATCGTAAATAATTAAACTGCTTATCCCTTCGGTCAAGTAAAAATAATTTTAAAAAGCTCTTGATTGAAATTATATAAGTTGTCACAAAGTTATAAAGCTTTGATTTATTCAATTTTTATAAAATAAGGGAATAAGGGAAGTTGTTTTGTTTTGTGATACTACGAAGGGGCTACGCATATATAAAACCCCTTCTTTTATATTGAAACCCTTAGTAACAAACGGATTCGCAAGACGTCTACCCTTATTATCTTTATATAAATAGTTCCTTTATAGATTGTATTTTTTTACTTACACTGTTCGTACTAGAACCAAAATTTAAAATAAATAGTAGTCTGTCTAAAAGGGATAACCAGTATAATTAAATTGTAAATTCTTGTCTTAAATTGTAAATCGTAAATAATTAAATTGTAAATTCTTACTCAATGTTCTATAATTTTGATGAAATAATTGACCGTAGCCAGACTGGATCGGTAAAACTTGAAAGATGTAAAGCACTTTTTGGTACTGACGATCTTCTACCGCTGTGGGTTGCCGATATGGATTTTCGAACACCCGATTTCATTCTCAATGCGATAAGCGAGCGACTTAAACATCCGATATTGGGCTATACCCTCCCTCCTGCCGATTTTTATCCGCTTATGCAACAGTGGATTACCGAACATCACAACTGGAATATCAAGCGTGAATGGATAGGTTTTCTGCCAGGAATTGTTCCGGGATTGGCTTTCGCCGTACAAAGTTTGACCGAAGTTGGTGATGAAATTATCGTTCAACCGCCAGTATATTATCCATTTTTCCACGTTATAGAAAACAACCATCGGACTCTGGTTTACAATCAGCTCAAAGAAGAGGATGGAAAATTTGTAATGGATTTTGACGATTTAGAAAGGCAATTTACTGCCAAAACCAAATTATTCATACTTTGTAATCCTCACAATCCCGGTGGAAGAGTTTGGACCAAAGAAGAACTACTGAAATTCATTGCAATATGTCAAAAACATGCTGTCATCATTATTTCTGACGAAATACATGCTGATATGGTTTTACCTAGACAAACGCCACACACGCCATTGGCAAGCGTTTCGGAATGGGCTAAAAACAATACAGTCACCTTCATGGCACCAACCAAAGTGTTCAATATGCCGGGTTTGGTTAGTTCTGGATATATAATTCCAAACGCTGAACTCCGAACGAAGTTTGCCACTTTTTTAGAAGCCTCCGAGATGAATTCGGGCAATATATTTGCCTATATCGGCGCTGTGGCTGCCTACCAACATGGTGAAGCATGGCGATGCGAAATGCTTGAATATGTTCAAAAAAACATAGATTATATAGATGACTATCTGAAAAATAACATTCCGCAAATTGTACCAATGATTCCCGAAGCATCGTTTTTGGTTTGGCTCGATTGTGAGAAATTAGGAATGGAAACCGATGATTTGCACCGATTCTTTTCATTCCAAGCCAAATTAGGATTGAATAAAGGAACAGTTTTTGGACCAGGTGGCGAGTATCATTTAAGATTGAATGTGGCTTGTTCAAGGTCGATTCTCGAAAAAGCAATGCTGCAATTAAAAGCAGCCGTTGATCAACTTCATATTTGATATAAGGATTTATATAAGTTTGCTTGTTTGTAAGAATAGAAAGCTGATTTAGCGGATAAAATCGGATAAAATCGGATAAAGAAATGAGATTTTACTACGGATTTAATTCATACAAGCATGAATGATAAGATAGTAAGAGTCTGGAAAATCATTTCGATTTATCGAAATTGAAATCCGTAATTTTATTCCGAAATGCTTAATCTTCAACCCGCTAAATCAGCGGAAGTCAGCGCCTGCCTGCGGTAGGCAAGTCCCATTTCTTCGTTAAATATTTTAAATTCAATATCAAACATATACAACTTATATAATGTCTATTATAATACAAAGGAAAAAACTGAATGGAAGTAAAAATTGAATCTTCGTGGAAAGAGCGGTTGAATGCTGAATTTGACAAAGCGTATTTTATTCAGTTGACCGATTTTGTCCGTGAGGAATATCGCACAAAACAAATATTTCCAGCTGCCAACAATATTTTCAATGCGTTCGATCTTTGTCCTTTCGACCAAGTAAAAGTGGTAATAATCGGACAAGATCCTTATCATGGCGTAGGTCAAGCACACGGATTGTGTTTTTCAGTAAACGATGGAATAGCTTTTCCACCTTCCTTACTCAATATTTTTAAAGAAATTGAACGTGATTTGGCTAAACCACTACCTACAACAGGGAATTTATCCCATTGGGCAAAACAAGGCGTATTGTTGCTTAATGCTACGCTCACAGTTGAAGCACATAAAGCAGGTTCGCATCAAGGAAAGGGTTGGGAATCGTTTACCGATGGGGTGATTCGCCAAATTTCGGACGAGAAAGAACATGTTGTATTTATGCTTTGGGGAAATTATGCACAACAGAAAGGAGTCATTATAGATACAACAAAGCATTTAGTTCTCAAAACCGTTCATCCATCACCACTTTCGGCTTACAGGGGTTTTATTGGCTGTGGTCATTTTTCGACCGCCAATAAATACCTCAACTCTCATAATTCAAACTCAATTAACTGGTAATATATTGATAAGAAAAATACCTCTAAAAATAAATTAAACGGCTTTACCAGAAGAATTCGAATAATAAGACATCCATCGAAATATCCTTTGAACGTTAAAAAAGTATTGAAAGAGGGAAAAAAACGGATTATTGGCAATCTTTGTATTGCAATTTCTTTTACATAACATTGCTTTTTGCATCGAAAATAGACGATTTGGTGTAGATGCAAAAAGGATAAGTTGGGGTACTTTGGCCACTGGATTATTGAATGTAATTTTGAAATTCACGAAACGAAAAACAACCTTACTCAAAGAGGAAAGATGGTAAAAAGACCTGATTTTTGAGTTTATTTTCTGTTAAATAACATATTTTGATGCTATTTTGCCTGTTTTGAAAAAATAATTGTGAAAATTTAAATTAATTCAATATTATTGAGTAACTTGCACCCGTTTAATTAAAAATAATAAATCAATGAGCAACGGAACAGTAAAATTTTTTAACGATTCAAAAGGATTTGGATTCATTAAAGAGGCTAATTCTTCAAAAGAGTATTTTGTACATTCAACAGGTTTGATTGACAATATCAAAGAAAATGACGAAGTAACATTTGACATCGAAGAAGGCAGAAAAGGATTAAATGCAGTAAATGTAAAACTAGCTTAGTTTATCAAATATAATGCAATCGTTTATAAGTCTTACAATTAAGTTTGTAAGACTTTTTTTTATGTATTAGGCAGGGCTTCGACCCGCTGGGTTTGATAACTGGCACACTCTAATATTCAGACATCCAATAGCCTCGCAAATTTAAGTGCGACAATTTATAAATACAATTGACAATTTACGAATATATTTATCTGATATAATGTAAGTTACATTTCGTAATAATGCACCGACATATTGCAATAATTGACATTAAT
>JBBSCW010000178.1:0-7274 GCA_038249855.1 Bacteroidales bacterium | reverse complement strand
GATTCTTTAATTCATTTCATTCGTGATTCTATAATCTTATCATCCCTTCGGGATTAATTCATTGATATTAATCTTGTTTTGAACAAAAATCTAATCAACCTATAATCTTGTCATCCCTTCGGGATTCTTTAATTCATTTCATTCGTGATTCTATAATTTTGTCATCCCTTCGGGATTAATTCATTGATATTAATCTTGTTTTGAACAAAATCTAATCATCTATAATCTTGTCATCCCTTCGGGATTAATTCATTGATAATAATCTTGTTTTGAACAAAAATCTAATCATCCTATAATCTTGTCATCCCTTTGGGATTTATTCGATTCGATAATCTTTTAAAAACTATAATCATATCATCCCTTCGGGATTTGTATCTACTCATCCCTTTGGTATTACTATACATTCAACCCTGAAAGGGTGTTATGATTATAGAAATGTGTTGTAACAAATAGAACAAACCCCGAAGGGGTGATATTATAAATATTGAAATTAATCACATGATAATCAAACTTTTAAAAATAAACAATGATGTAAATTAACCAATCATTTCCTCCTCCAACAACTTATTTCATTATTTCTTTGGATAAAATCCCTGCTTGATTTTCTGAAAGTTGAAAGCAAATTTTGTGGTGCTTTTATTAACTCAAAATTTTCATTTAACAGACTCGAAATCCCTTCAAACGAAGTGAGCGGTTCTCCATCTTTTTTAAACCCTCCTGGCCAATGTTCAGGTTTGATATTGTTGCCTTCCCAATCGTAAGTAGATGCTAGTATTAAAATACCATCTGGATTTATTCTTTCGTGAATGTTTTTCAAGAAAAGTATAGGACAAGTAAGTTCCTCGAGTAAGTTGGTAGCCACTATCACATCAAAATCAGTATAAATGGGTTTCAAGTTGTTGGCATTATCCTGCATAAATTTAATTTTATCAGCATTTTTGCTTAACGCAAAATCAGAAAGCACTATTTCGCGATAAATGACCAATTCACCTTCATCTTTAACGATATAGCGCATAAAACCTTTTTGTTGTAGTTGAATAGGCATACGTATAAAACGCGCTGAGAAATCAATAGCAGTAATACTTTCAAAGTTGCCAGCTAATTCAAATGCTAGCCTACCTGTGTCGGTATTTAAGTCAAGGAGCTTTTTGCTCTGTGGTTCTGCTACCGTTTTGAGGACGATTTGAGCTAGATTCTTTGAAAAATTATTAGCTGAATTGTCGCCCCACATAAATTCACATGAATTGGCTACTTCCACATCTGTTTCATACTCATCGGTGTGAATTTCTGGTTCGTTCTCTGATTGAACCATCCGAAATCCAGCATGTTGGTAAAAATGCCTACGAAAAGCATAACGGGCATGATAAGTCGCTTCGTTTCCAGTTGAGATCCACGAACCTCCTTTGATGATATTATGTTTACCGTCGAAAGTTGGAGTTGTAAAATCGTCGTACATAGGATGCACTTTAAAGCCAGCAAATCCTGTTATTGGTGTTTCTGTCCATTGCCAAACGTTACCAACTACGTCATAAAAATCACCCATTTTGAATTTATCCACCGGACAAGGAGAAGTATAATGAGCAAGTTGAATATTGGCTGCTGTATTTACGTTGTTCAAGATTTCTTCCACCTGACAATGCTCCGCCAAACAATACCATTCGGCTTCCGTGGGTAATCGATATGTCTTTCCAACCTTGCTTGTTTTCCAGTTGCAAAAGGCTTTTGCTTCGAGATAATTTACTTCCACCGGCCAATTCCAAGGCATGGGAATTTCTTGAGCTACCAATCGCAAGAAATAGTTATCCTCTACTTTTCGCCAAAAAAGTGGCATTTCAGCATTTCTAAAATTTCTCCATTTCCAACCTTCTTCCGTCCAAAAAATTGGGTTTTCGTAGGCTTTATTTTCAACGAAAGCCAAAAACTCTCCATTTGAAACTAAAAACTTACTTGTCGAAAAATCCTCAACCTGCTCTGTATGTTGCCCATACTCATTATCCCAGCCATATAAGGCGTTATCCTTGGGTTTACCTAAATGTATCAATTTCCCTTCAATAGGTAGAAATTCGTTTAATGGAGCAACATCACTTTCTGGACATATCGAACCAAACATTCTGGCCTTTACTTCATTGAGTGGCAATTGCCGAATCAGCACCGAAGATGTTTCAATGTGAATTCGTTCATGTTCAATTCCCATCACTAAGATCCATGCTTGCTGTTCCCAAGTGATAGGAAGTTGTATTGGCATTGTATTTATCACATTGATAACAAGCTCTTTTACTTTATCCCGATATTCTCTAACTTCCTGAACAGTTGGCCACTTATAATGTTTCTCGTCCAAATCGTCCCAACTCATTTCATCCACACCTATGGCAAAAATCGATTCAAATGATGGATTGATACGCGTGTCGATAATTTTTGCCAAGAACATTTTATTGATAAAGAAAACAGCTGTATGTCCTAAATAAAAAAGCAAAACATGCCGCAACGAATCACCCCGATGATAAAATATATCATCCGACTGCAATTGAGTATACAATTTTTCGTCCAACTCCCATGTTTTATTAAAATACTCAAGTATTTCAGCACGTTTTGAATTAGGGCTGCCAGTAGTTAAATCAAGTGTTTTTGTAATAAAATGTTGCATAATTCAATCTATTTTTTTATGTAAATAAATTTTCTTCATTTCGTATTTATTAAAACCATCAACAGCTGTTTTTGTTTGTATTATTGTGGCAATGGACTTATAGCCAGATTGCTCATATAGTCGTAAAGCTCCTTTATTCTCCTCCCAAACCCGAATAAAAACATCGGAATAAGCCTTTCTATCTATTTGGTTATAAAATACATCCATTAATTGCCGTCCTATTCCTAATCCACGCTTATCTTCTTCCACCATTATCTCTGCAATATAAATAGAATTTTCAAGCGCAAATTTAGAAATTATTTCATTCGGCAATTCTTTATCAAACAGCAAGGGAATCGACAATAACGAACCAGCTAAAGTATCATTATCAAATGCTAAAACAGCATATCCATGAATTAAAATTGAATGAATATAATCATTAATATCTTTTTTATCAAGAAGTTGTGCCGATTGACCAGTTGAGAAGACACGAATATATTGTTCTGCAATTAATTCAGTGTATTTTAAGTCTTTAGTTTGAATTATATTCATTGAAAAGATATTCTTTACGATATACTTAGTTTACATCAATATCTAAAACTACTACCTCCCAAAAATTCACGTAAAAGTGATGTTGGTGGAATTTCCCGTTCGGGGATGGATACAAAGTAATTTAAGAACTTGATTAAGCGATGTGTTTCGGTATATTCATCACAATATTTTGGCACTTCGGCCAAAATAGGTTCAGCATGTTTTTTAAGTACTGCTAACTCAAAAAGAAGTGCTGAATTAAACATGACATCAGCATTTTCCTGATATGGGAAAATCCACTTCTCTTCACCGCGGCGTACACTCGGCCATCGGGCAATTGTATCGCGGGCTGAATAGTTTCTGAATCGATAATCGCGGATAATCCGCCTCAACAAACGAGTATCTGTGGTAGGAATCCAGTTGTGATTATCGATAGAAATAGTGGTAAGGGCCGAAACGTATATTTTGAATGCTATATCTTGTGGCAGTTCGCAAGTCAACGCTGGATTCAAGGCGTGAATTCCTTCCATTATCAACAAACTATCATTCTCTAACTTCAACTTTTCACCTTTGTAATAGCGTTTTCCATCCTCAAAATTAAAAAATGGAATCTCGATTTCTTCTCCTTTAAAAAGACTAATCAGATGACTATTAAATAGTATTAAGTCCAACGCATGCAGATGTTCAAAATCCCATTCACCATTTTCGTCCAGAGGCGTTTCTTCTCTGTTTACAAAATAATTATCGAGCGACAGCGTAACAGGCTTCAATCCGCTCACCATCAATTGAATGGAAAGTCGCTTGCTAAAAGTCGTTTTACCTGAAGACGAAGGACCTGAAATCAGCACAAATTTCACTTTATCCACTCGCTCTGAAATCATATCGGCAATAGAAGCTACTTTCTTCTCGTGTAGTGCTTCCGATACTTTAATGAGGTTAAAGGACTGATTGTTTTTGCAAGCTACGTTAAATTCGCCAACATTATTGAGTTTCATAATTTTATTCCAACCCACATATTCTTTAAAAATATCATACATTTTGGGGAGTAAAGTAATTTCTTCCAGTTGATCAGGATTATCGCGGTTAGGAATACAGATTAACAAACCATCGTAATAACTTACTAAATCGTACAAACCTAAATAATCAGTAGAAGGCAGAAGAACCCCATTGTAATAGTCGATATAATTATCAATTCTAAAAAAACGGCAATAAGGATTTCCCAATGTTTCGAAAAGTGATGATTTGTCTTTTTGATTCATTTGTCTGTTAAACAAATCTTTCACCACCGTAGTTTGCTTCTCTTCACAAATTATTTTTCTTCCTTCGGCAATAATTTCATTGACTCTAGTTTTTATTTTATCTATAATTTCTTGTGTTACTGGTTCGTTTAAGCCATCAATTTTACAATAATAGCCTTTTGAAATAGGATGTTCAATCCGTAAAGAAGCATGTGAATACAATTCGGAAACAGCCATTGACAGCACCATACTCAGACTTCGCACATAAACTCTCATACCCGAAGGAGTAGTTGCGTCGATAAATTCGACATCCTTAGGTTTATAGATTAAAAAGTTTAGATCTTCCACTTTGTAATTTACACGAGCAGCTACCACCCTGTGTTTTAGAACAATATTTAGGTCTTTGTAAATTTCTATAAGTGAAATTCCTATGGGGTAATTGTGATACGATTTTGTGTTTTTGCAATATATGGTTACTTGTTTGTCCATGTCAGAGTTCCAAAAATTAAACAATATAATTAATTGGTTGTAAAATTACATTATTTTTTTAAATGTTTTTGTTTGAAGGTATGTATTTTTTGAATTACTTTTGTGGCAATCATATAACATAAGATTATGAATTATACATTTTACGATTTTCTTACGCTTATCGGTTCGCTCGGATTATTTCTGTATGGAATGAAAATAATGAGTGAGGGCTTGCAAAAAGTGGCTGGGAACAAGCTACGTGCTGCATTGTCATCCATGACAAAAAACAGGTTCATGGGTGTACTTACAGGTTTATTCATCACGTCATTAATCCAATCATCGTCGGCTACCACAGTAATGGTGGTGAGTTTTGTAAATGCTGGTTTACTGACCCTCCTCCAGTCCGTAACAGTAATTATGGGTGCTAACATTGGTACTACGGTTACTGCCTGGATTATTTCACTTTTTGGTTTCAAAGTAAGTATTGCAGCTTTTTCCTTACCCATGATTGCAATATCAATACCTTTTATATTTTCGGGAAAAAGTAAGCGCAAGTCTATCGGTGAATTTATACTGGGATTTGCGTTTTTGTTTATGGGTCTCGAAATGTTGAAAGATTCAGTACCCGATTTAAAGAGTAATCCTGAAATATTGTCTTTTTTATGCCAATATACTCAATCAAGATTTGGTTCGGTATTAATATTCTTGCTTATTGGCACCATCCTTACTATTATCGTGCAGTCGTCGAGTGCTACCATGGCTATTACTTTAGTGATGGTAAGTAAAGGTTGGATTCCCTACGAACTTGGTGCTGCCATGGTTCTGGGAGAAAATATTGGGACTACAATCACAGCCAATATAGCTGCAATTCCTGCCAATGTGTCGGCCAAAAGAGCCGCATTAGCCCACACTACTTTTAATATATTTGGTGTTATATGGATGTTAGTGTTGTTTTATCCATTCCTCAGTATGATTACTCGACTAGTTGCTGCTTATGGCCCTGGCGACCCTACTCACCTTACCGAATTTACACATAATATAGATGCTCATACACTTAATCTGATTACTTCCAATAGTAACTCGCTTACTCCTGAGCAGTTAAGTTTGCAAAGTCAGATGCAGAATTACCAAGTAGCAACCTCATTTGGCTTAGCGCTTTTCCATACCATGTTTAATCTTATCAATACTTTTGTAATGGTATGGTTTGCTAAATCAATAGCTAAAATAGTTACTTTTTTAGTTAAGAAAAAAGATACAGACGAAGAATTTCAACTTCAATATATTTATACTGGTTTATTATCTACTTCGGAGTTATCATTACTTCAAGCTTGGAAAGAGTTAAATCATTACGCTGACCGCACACAAAAAATGTTTAAGTTGACACGCGATTTGTACTATGAACAAAATGAAAACGAATTTGTAAAAATATTCAGTCGCATTCAAAAGTACGAAAATATTAGTGATAGAATGGAATTAGAGATTGCAAAATACCTCACTAAGGTATCCGATGGCAGGTTAAGTGAAGAAGGAAAGCATCAAATTCAAACCATGCTTAGGGTGGTTTCCGAAATTGAAAGCGTGAGTGACGGATGTTACAATATAGCCAGAACTATGGTTCGTAAACGAGATGACAAGTCGACATATTCCAGCGATATGGACTCCAACATCGATTTAATATTTAACCTTACAGAGGCCGCAATTTATCACATGTGTGAATCGATGGAAGACAATATTCTGATCAGCAAAGACCAGTTTAATAGAGCCATAAATATTGAATCCGAAATCAATAATTTCCGAAATCAATTGAAATTACAGAATATTGCCGATGTAGAAGACAATGTGTACAGTTATCAGGCCAGTATAACTTATATGGACATCATTGTGGAATGCGAAAAAACTGGAGATTATGTAATTAATGTAATTGAAGCGTTGAACGAATCAAGCATCAAAGCTTAAGTTTCAAAATGATTTCTGAGCTAAATCTTTCTAAATTATCACATTAAATGACTGATTATCTTTATATTCTGATTGGTTTTTCTGTACTAATCGTGGGTGCTCATTTTTTGGTTGAAGGTGCATCGGGCATGGCCAAACGGTTCAATGTTTCGAACCTTATTATAGGACTTACCGTAGTTGCTTTTGGCACATCAGCGCCCGAATTGGTAGTGAATTTAGTGGCTTCACTCAACCCCGATACTACCGATATAGCGTTGACTAA
This sequence comes from Bacteroidales bacterium, assembly GCA_038249855.1. GTDB lineage: Bacteria > Bacteroidota > Bacteroidia > Bacteroidales > Paludibacteraceae > Paludibacter. The sequence continues at coordinate 196 of JBBSCW010000178.1, read as the reverse complement.
CATTATTGGCAGCAATATGATTAATACCTATGTTATCTTAGGGATTGCTGCACTAATTTTCCCCATCGCATCACAAAAAAGTTCTCGTCGTTTCGATATTCCCCTGAGTCTATTTGCACCAATTGCGATACTACTCTTGGCTTGGACTATGAACGGATCTGTCACTCGAATTGGTGGAATCTTGCTCCTATTGGTG
>JBBSCW010000177.1:0-7275 GCA_038249855.1 Bacteroidales bacterium | reverse complement strand
ATTTTGCTTTTGACCCCCAAACCCCCAAATGGGGGCTTTAAGACCAAAATTTTTATTTTTAGAATATGCAAATATCACTCTTTCTCCCCCATTTGGGGGTTGGGGGGTCGATAAAATTTCAACTTATATAAACTCTATTAGGTATTTTTTGTCCTTTTGAGAAATTCATCCTACGAATCCTATCTTCATCAAGGCTTTGTGAATACAACATAGCAATGAGTAGATTTTCAATGAGTAGAAGTATTAGACAAAGATACAATAAGAATTGAAATAGTTTTTTTTTGTATTACAGAAATTTTAGAAAATCACTACTGACTGGTTATAAATCAAATATAATCAACAGATTATAATCACAAGTAGTTTGTATTTTATCAATTTTTATATAAATATTTGATTTATAGGAGTCTTCTCAACACCGACAGTCATACATTTAGGTTCAGAGCAGTAGCGGTTATCCAAATCTCAATAAAACTTTATAAAATCTCAAAACAGAAATTGTTTTGAGATTTTTTTGATACTTTTCAATTCAATAATACTATAATTCAATATCTTTGTATTTTCTAATAAAGTTCAAAACAAAGATATGAAAACTAAAATAGTTATTGTCGGTATAGGAGGAGTTGGTGGTTATTATGGTGGATTATTGGCACTAAAATATGCCGAAAGCGCTGATATTGAAGTGTATTTTGTGGCAAGAGGAGAGCATTTGAAGAAAATCAAAGAAAAGGGTTTGACGGTAATAACTGAAACTGGAGAGTTTATTGCAATACCTACTTTAGCAACCGATAATGTTGCAGAAATCGGAATTGCTGATTACTTTATTCTATGCACAAAAAGTTACGATTTGGAGCAAAGCATGCTGCAATTAAAACCATGTATTGATGATAATACGGTAATACTTCCGCTGTTGAATGGAGCCGATATTAGCGAACGAATTCAGGCTGTTTTGCCAAAAATTGAAGTTTGGAAAGGCTGTGTGTATATCGTTGGTCGACTCAATGAACCTGGCGTGGTTGAAAGTTCGGGAGGTGTACACGATTTGTTTTTCGGAATGGAGAATGTGACCGATGAACGCTTGATCCTGATGGAAAAACTGATGCTCGATGCTGGTATAAAAGCTGTTAGAAGCGAGAAAATAAATAAGCTTATTTGGCGGAAATTCATCTTTATTTCTACAACCGCCTCATTAACGTCCTATTTCAATGTAGGTTTTCGCGATTTATTGACCGATGCGAGTCGGAAACATATTACGACACAATTTTTACAAGAAATTATAGAAGTAGCCAAAGCAGAAGGAATAGTTTACGATGAAAATATCATGGAAACTATCATTGGGCACATCGAACGATTACCCTTTGAAACCACCTCATCCATGCATTCCGACTATAAAGCAAATCGCCAAATTGAGTTGAATACCTTAACCAAAGTCGTTATCGATTTGGGTGTAAAACACGGCATCCCTACTCCTATTTACAAGCAAGTTTATGAAGCATTAAGTGCTAAAAAGTAAATCTATTACCAACTTTTCTTTGTAATTATTTTTACTTTTGAAACGACTTTGTCATAAGTGTAACCTAATAAAAGCGAAATACTAACTCCTAAGAAAGTATAAAGAACCCAGTAGTAAGCTGTATTATACGGAATTACAGGATAATATCCTAAATATTTAATTGGATAGCCAGATATTGCAATTTGTATTAACATCGGTATTTTGAAAACAAAGAAATGCAATACCATTATTGAGAATGAGTATTCTCCAATTAAAGTCAATACTTTTGTAAGTATTTTGTGATTATTAATGATGTATGAAGTTAGCACAAGTATCATATAACAACCTGTTATACTGATTAATAAGAATAAAAAATGATTCCCAAAGACCATTCCACCAATATTGATATAATACTTAAATGCGGCTGCAACTGCCAATCCTACAAAACAAAAGACACCCAGAAAATATGAAATTTTGATTTCATGTTGGAATATAGCATATAATTTCCCTAAATAAATCAAAGCTGCAATAACCATAGGTCTATAAATCAGCCCGAAAGGCAATTTATAAGCTGAACCAATAAAACCAATTATTAGAAATAATAAAACCAATACAGCACGGATAATCTCGAAGTTTGTTGTAGAAATTTTCTTTGCAATAAACGAAATTGAATAGAATCCCATCAGTCCACTAAACATCCCAAACAAAAACCACAAAGAAGCCAACAAAGGTTCTTTCCATCTGAAGAAACTTAGTACGTCTAATACTTTTGTAACAATATCGCCAAGATTATAGGGTAGAAAATTTACTTTTGTATGAGAGTCGTATGTAATAAGGGAATATTTTAGAAATATGTTGTGTAAAAGTACAAACACAACTCCGAAAATAACCCATGGAATATAATAGCGGATTAATTTCTTTTTGAGAAAAAGTAAAGGACTTTCTAAATACTCATCGTTAAAAAAATAACCGGCAACAAAGAAGAAGATTGCAATATGAAACAAATAAACAAAATAATAAATCGGGGTATAAAGAGCCGCATGACCGATAACAATCAGAATGATTCCTATACCTTTATATATCGAAAAAAAAGAATTTTGTTTTGCTTCGGTCATAGAACAGCATCAATAAAAAACACAAAAATACTAGAACTAACACAAAAATAGTGTTTAAATCTCAATTTGTAACTTCAAATATCTTTTTCACAGGTAGCACTTTCTAAATCTTATTATTTATTTTGAAATTATTCCAGTAAATCCGTGGGTTGATTTCTTCAACTCAAAGACTCTCTCAGGCAAAAGCTCGGGTTCATCACGATGCGAAACATAGATGATCGCTATTTTTTTTTCGGCAACTATTTTATTTATCATGTCTATAAAAAGTTGGCTGTTCGCTTCATCGAGTTCTATGGTAGGTTCATCTAAGATCAGCAATGGCGGATGTTTTATCAACGCCCTCACCACCATTACCATGCGCTGTTGTCCGAGCGAAAGTTGCTGAAAGGTTTTATTGAAAAAACTTTCACCCAACATTTTCAACCAACTTTGAGCCAAATCTTTTTGTAAATCAGTCGGTTGTACATACAGACCCACGGAATCCATCAAACCTGAAATAATCATATTTTCAACAGAATCAACCTTTTTAAACTGCTGAATCATGGCTGGCGTGAAGTAACCAATCTGCTTTTTAATATCCCAAATGGTTTCGCCCCCACCCTTTTTCATGCCAAATAAAGTCATGTCCTGTCCGTAGGCTTTCGGATTATCACCACAAATCATTGATATTAAGGTGCTTTTCCCTGAACCATTCGGACCAACAAGTTGCCAAAATTCCGCTTTTCGTATTTTCCAGTTGATGTTTTCAAGAATTGGTTTATCAGCATAGTTTACATTCACATTCTTCAATTCAATAAGCGTTTCTGATAAGTCAGCATGAATTTCGGAGTAACTGTTAGGCAGCATTGAAATCTGAGCGGACTTTTGCTGTATTTCTGATTTCCAAATCTGCAAATCCTCTACATTTTCGAGCTGAAAAGCATCGTTCAAGGTATAAACCGAATAGATGGTTGGTAATAAATCTCTTTTTCTGAAACAAATCTGAATTAAAGTGATATTTTCGGGAAGAGAAATTAATGTTTCGGTAATTTCATGCTGCGTTACTTTATCAACATTGGCATAAACATCATCGAGAATTAAATAATCTGGTTGCAGAAGGAGCTGATATTGCAGCAAGGCTTTCTTTTGTTGACCGCTCGACATGGTTTGAAGGCTCTCATTTTCGGCAGTTTTAATAATAAAACGATCGTGGCGAAGCTCCTCATCAATCATTTTATCAATGGTGGTTGAGGAAAAGAGTTCTCCTCTTAAATTTTTCAAATCTACAATATCAGACAAAAGCGTATTATTGAGTATTTCACGAATAATCCGCTGCTTATTAGTTGTGTTTGAAAGAAATATTCCTATATTGTTATTGACTTTCATCTAATTTTTGACATTGATTTAAACCAGCAAATGAGCAGCAAAGTTACTATGTTTTTGAAATAAATATAGTATGATGAACGAGAAACTAAAAATTTGACTTTGAAAGTGCTTGTTAGCTAAACACTTTTCGTATATTTGCAATTGATAATTTCAGTTATCAATCTATGGAACTATTTGATAAAAATCAATAAATAAATCTGTATAGTACCAATAGATAACAAACTAAATTTCAACATATTAATTAAATGGCATGCTAGCTATTGCTGGTTAAAATTAAATTTCTAATTATACTAATATATCTATATCGCATATTTGTAAATAAAATAAATCATGTGTACAAAAGAAATTAAATACAAATTTTCCGAGAGATTGATGCATTGGATGCAAACAGACTGAAGGAGTTTTATGGTGTAATGCTGAATTTTGTGAATAGTAAAAAAGAAACTGACGAATGGATAGGTGTTAGTAAACAAGAACAACAAGAGATTGTAGCAGGAATAAGTGAGTTGAATAATGGACAAAGTATTTCTCGTCAGCGGGTTATGACTAAGTTGAGAGATAAGTATAAAAATGCCTAAGCCAATAATATGGTCTCCACTCGCAGTATCAGATATCAAAAATGTTGTGGAAACTGTTGAATATAAAGTTTTTATTAGAAAGTACTGAAACCGATACTGAGAAAGAGATTTTTATTTTGCAGTTTTCAGCATAAGAATGAACCTCAAAAAAGATAAAACTAAAAGTGAGATTAATTCTACTTTACTAAAATAAAAAAAATCAATACTATATTGACCCCCAACCCCCAAAAGGGGGCTTAAGAGTAGAATATGAAGATGATTTACGTAGTTTAAATTGATACAAACTGCTTCTTAATCCCCCTTTTAGGGGGTTTAGGGGTCGAAATTTTAAATTGGTAAAGTAGAATTAATTAAGATTTACTTATAACTAAAATCTGTCATAATGGCTTTTGAAAGTTTAAATGATGATAAAATCATGGATTTACTTAATTGCACGAAACGTCTAACAAATCCAAATGTCCGAACTAAAACGATAGATGGACACAATCAAGTAAATTATAAAGTTGATGCAAAGGATGGAAGTGGACATATATTTCAAATATATAAACGTCAGAACACGAGAGAGGGAATGGAAAATGACTTTTCATGTGGTATTTCGTGGGTAAGTCCAAATGGTGAAACTATTACATTGAAACGATACAATGGTTCAAGTCACCGACATCCCAACCATATAGAAGGGACTCGTTTAGATTTTGAACCACATATACATTTTGCAACTGAAAAATACATTAAAGCCAATAGAAAGCCTGAAGGTTTTGCTAAGTCAACTGATAGATATCAAACACTAGAAGGAGCTTTTCATTGTTTAGTTACCGATTGCAAAATTAGTGGAATTGAAACAAAACCAGACAATTCAGCTCAACTAAAACTATTTTGAAATGAGCACATTAGATACAAATAAATTACAAGAACATTTGTGTTCGACACTTTGTACAAACGTAAAGTTGGTGGAAAGAGAAGGGGGTTTAAAATTGATTGAAACACCCTTTTATTTTTCGGATGGTGACCCATATCAAATTTACTTGAAAGAAATGCCCGCAGGTGTTTTGAGAATAACAGATATGGGACATACAATGATGCACCTGAGTTACGAAAACGAAGTATCCAAATTTCGCGAAGGAACAAGGGGCAAACTATTTGAACAAATTAAAGCTGAACACGACTTGCAAGAAGAAAACGGTGAGTTTTTTATTGAAACAGCCATTGAAAATATTAGTATTAATTTATTCAAGCTTGGACAGGCACTCACTCGTATCAACGATATTACATTTTTGAATCGTGCCCGTACTGAATCTACTTTTTATGAAGACTTGAATGAGCAATTATTCAGAATTGTAACCGAAGAAAAGGTTCAGAAAGATTTTTATTATGATGGTATTGAGAATTCACAGGATTATCCTATTGATTACCGAATTGAAGGGAAGCATTCACCTTTATTCGTGTTTGGAATTCCGAACAGAGATAAAGCACGCTTGACAACAATTATATTGGAACGTCTGTTACGTGCAAATGCTGACTTTGACAGCCTGCTGATTTTCTCTGACCAGCAATCAATACCAAAAGCAGATTTGGCAAGATTATCAAATGCAGGTGGCGAAATGATTGCCTCGTTGGATGCCGAATCGGATTTTGCTAGAAAGTTAAATAGAAAAGTGGATTGAATAATCACTTTATTAGGAGTGTGACTACAAGAATATGGATAAAAACGATGCTTTAAGAATTAGCCGAGATTACCTCAAACGTTTACGAAATGCTAAATTAAGTTTCAGGCATGGCTTTTTGGGTCGTATGCAAAAGGAAATCAGCACGAAAACAGTGATATATACATTGCAATTATACTTAACGATGATGAAGTAAACAACTTTGATACAGAAGTAAAGCTAATGGTAATACGCAAAGGTGACGAAACATTAATTGAACCACATGCTTTTAGCAAAAAAGAGTTTGACAGAAATATGCCAATTGTCAATCAAATAATAAAATATGGCGAACGCATAATAATTTAAAAACACTAAACAAGATAAACACATAATAAACTAATTTTCAACATATTAATTAAATAGCATTCTGCTATTGTTCGCGTCACCGAAACCTGAGAAATTTCATTTAAGCGAACAAGTGTTAGATTCAATGAGCAAAATGCTCACGCCCAAACGGGCGTGGGCTTTTGACTTATCAACACTGTGTGGGCTTCTCAGGGCCTCGAAGGCGGGTAAGAATTTGGTTCACGCCTTTTTTTGTGGGCGAAAGTTCAAAAATATTCAACAGTCGCTAACCCGATAAACTATCTACAAAGGGATTAACAAGACCTCCACATTAAGATAAAACAACTTGGCTTTAAACAGAAAAAAGGAGATTTTTTTAAAAATTCTCTTTTTTTATTCAATATTTCGGATTTATTGAAAATAAATAACTATTTTTATAGCTTGTTCTCAAAGTCATATTAGTCCCAATAAATAAGGGTTTTAAAATATGATTTTTAGAGTACTGCTGATTTACATTTCGTAAAAGGATGATTTTCTGTTTTTTTTGAATGATTAATCTCTGCAAGCCTTGCAGATACAACATATAGATTCAATAAAAAAAACTAACTATCATGAAAAAACTAATTCCCATTTTTCTGATCCTTTGTATTACATTCCTTGCTGCACAGCAAAAAGCCGACCGCTTTACAACTGGCACAAACCCTGACATTCAACGTGATCCACGTTCCGATCAAATGAACTTT
>JBBSCW010000176.1:0-7289 GCA_038249855.1 Bacteroidales bacterium | reverse complement strand
TATAAGCATCAGGTAAGCGAGTTCCATTGAAAGTAATGCTTTCGTTCGTCGTTGCTGGCCACCACCAATCTGCCGAAAATGTGCTATTAAAACCCGCAATCAGTTCTCCCGCTTTTCCATCACTATCCAGCCAGCTGATATTTGTATTTGATGAACTTGCTTTGCTATATTTTACCCAATAATTTCGTTTTGAGTTTTCGTACTGATTACCAACCAATTCGTACCATGTATCATTTGGTTTATTGTCCTTGTTGCTATCGGGCATTACGTAAACGATGGCAGGTTCTGGCGAAGTTCCTTTATATGCATACACTTCAAAATCGACACCCTCTTCATTCATTACATCATGATTGAATCCGGCTACAATATAACCGCCAAATCCTCCCAAATATACGAATTTTGAATGTTTCTCAGGATTGCCTTTAAAGTTTTGAATGTCTTCGGCTTTTGCTAATTTAGCGTGTTGCCCTGGTGCATAAATATAGTCGTAAACATCAGTGATATAAGCAGGATCAACTAATTCGGGCTCAACAATTTCATTTTTACAAGATATGGTAATCAGTATTACCAAAATAGAAATAGAGAAATTAAAGTAATTGGAAGTTGAAAATTTATAAATCATTTATATGGAGTAATATTTAAAGCTTTGTTAATTAGTAGTATATGTTTTTTATTCTTTGTTTTTGCTGTCGATCCAAATAGTTACTGGACCATTATTCACAAGCGACACTTGCATATCAGCTCCGAAAATACCAGTTTGTACTTCTTTACCCAGCTTATCGCTTATCGATTTGCAGAAATACTCGTAAAGTGGTATGGCTGTTTCGTGTTTCGCAGCTTTGATATACGAAGGTCGATTCCCCTTTTTGGTGAGAGCATGCAAGGTAAATTGACTGATAACCAACACTTCGCCTGCGACATCTGCTACCGAAAGATTCATCACGGAATTATCATCATCAAAAATTCTCAAACTTACAATTTTAGAGACAAGCCAATCACAATCAATTTTGGAGTCAGCTTCTTCTATGCCCACCAATACTAACAATCCCGTATTAATTGAAGATTTTATTTGATTCTCGATTTCAACCGAAGCTGAACTAACCCTTTGAATTACAACACGCATACATGTCAGTTTTTTGTAAAAATTAAAATCAAGTTCAACATGCGGGCTTATTCCATGGCTGAAAGTTCTTCACGTAATTTTCCAGTCAAGCCTGCCACTACCAATTGGTAGGAATGATTGATTAGTTCGCAAACGAAATCATCAGAAATTTCAGGCGACATAATCACCGAATTCCAGTGCTTTTTATTGAAATGATAAGCGGGAACTATCGCAGAAAATTCTTCGCGCAAAGCAATTGCCCGCTCAGGATCACATTTCAAGCAAATTTGTGTTTCCGAATTATCCAACGGAAGCAATGCAAACATCTTCCCCTGAACCTTAATCACCAAGGTTACTTCATCGAAAGGGAAATAATCGGTTGCTCCTTTCAGACTCATACAATAATTATGTAGTTCTTCGTAATTCATTGATTAATAGACCTCAATGGTTGATGACTTATTTTAAAGTTTGATGTAAATTTTCTTTTTGTACAAGATATGTCCCACTACCCAATTGATGGCCACAAAGCACAGCGCAAAAACCAACGATCCCAAATAATCACCGAAAACTGGCAGCATCCAATTGCTATAGATAAATCCTTTTACAGAAACTAATTCGCCTAAATAAGTGAATTTGATATTGCCCATCAAGATACTCAAAATTGCACCAAGTACATAAATAAACATAGGATTCACCCCAAAGGATTCGAAAAACACACTCCAACTTTTTTTATGTTTGATATCGATAATCCAAATCAGTAATCCCAACAGCAAAGACGCTAATCCGCAGGTAGCCAACACAAAACTTGAACTCCATATTTTTTTGTTGATAGGAAATCCGTAATCGAGTAAAAATCCCAGGAAAAGTAGAATAGTTCCAAAAATAAACAGTTTTTGAATCTTTTCACCTAAATCTTTTGTTTCCGAAATAAGTTTAGCAGCCCAAAAGCCAAGTAAAACATGCGCTATACAAGGCAAAGTACTTAAAATTCCTTCTGGATCGAAGGCGATAGCTGTGCCATCGAGGAGATGATCTTTGTAAAGATGTGAAGCACCAATTACTGCGTTGTCAATGATATAAATTAGACTATTTTCATCCTGACCATAACTTCCAGTAGCGGCCATTAATATCCAATAAAACACTAGAATAAAACCAATTATCCACGGAATCCGTTTGGATTTAACCAGTAGAATAATCATAGAACCAAAGAAAGAAACTAATGCCAAACGCTGTAATACGCCTAAAATTCGCAAGTCTTCAATATCGGAAACTGCCGTCCAAATTCGCACAAAAAAGTTCATACCCTCTTCCTTCAAACCATTAAAATGTCTGAAAGATAAGCTAAACCAACCGATGGCCAACCCAATAATAAAAAGTAAAACAGAACGGCGTAGCAGCTTTGTAAAAGTGCGCGTACTTATTTTAAAATCGAACTTCTTGTACGATAGGAACATAGATACGCCCATGATAAACATAAAAAATGGGAAAACTAAGTCGGTGGGAGTCAGCCCATTCCATTGAGCATGCCCCAAGGGAGCATAAATAGAACCCCAGCTGCCTGGATTATTAACCATAATCATTCCGGCTATCGTTATGCCGCGCAGTACGTCTAATGCAAGTAATCGCGAAGGTTGATCTTGTGTTTTGGTTTTCATGTAGTAGATTTTATAGTGATTTAAAAGGGTTTTAAAAGTAAAGATTTATAACGAAAATTGGGTGCAAATTCTTGAATTGCTAATGTTCATGAATTCAGAGAAGTAAAATTTAATAGCATTGTACAGAATTAGTCCTGAGAAATGCGTTGAACGGAACTTACTTCTTTGATTTTTTGCATATTCTTGCAAATGATATCTATATCTTCGGTGTCGTGTACGGAAATATAAAATCGGCCAATAAAAATTCCATCATCAGTTTCGATATTTATTTTACTAATATTTCCACCATATTTTTCAGAGATAACTTTCAGTATTTCGATCATTACACCTTTCTTATCGATTCCCTTTATTTCGATTATTTCGATGAAAGAGAGTGCTTTATGAGTTTTCCATTGCACCGAAACCAACCGATCACCAAAATTGGTTTTCAGTTTTAATGCTGTTGGGCATTGACGTTTGTGTATTATCACCATTTCCGATTCTTCAACAAAACCCAACACATCATCGCCTGGGATAGGATGACAACATTCGGCTAATTTATAAGTAATCCCTGTATTTTCTTCCGAAAGGATAAACGCTTTTTTTCTATCTACTTTGGTTGATGGAACCAATTCAGGTTCATCAGTTTTGTTTTTACTTTCAGACGAGCCGATAAAAGGCATTTTTAGATATTTTACAAAAACATTGGTCGATTTTGCTTTGAATATCTCTTTTTTTATGTCTTCGAGATTGAGTAATCCTTTGCCAGCTTGTAGGAAAAGATTGGCTTTGCTAGAATATTTATAATAATTCAGAATTTTCACCAATACTTCATTGTCAGGCATTAAATTGATAGAGGTCAATATCTCTTCTATTTTATTTTGACCTTCTACCATCAACGCTTTTTCCTCTTTTTTGAAATGTACACGGAGTCTGGCTTTTGCTTTTGATGTGGTAATGTAATTAATCCACTCAGGTTGAGGAGTTTGTTTTTTGGAAGTCAAAATTTCCACTTGGTCGCCCGAGTTGAGTTTGTAACTCAAAGGCACAAGTTTATGATTTACTTTAGCTCCTATGCAGCGCATCCCCAAATCGGAGTGCAAATCGAAAGCAAAATCGAGTGCCGTAGAGCCTAATGCCAAGGTTTTTATTTCGCCTTTGGGCGTAAATACAAAAATTTCGGATGCAAAAAGATTCAGTTTGAAACTATCCATAAAATCGATAGCATTGGGTTCAGGATGTTCAAGCATTTCCTTGATAGTTTTCATCCATTTGTCAAGTTCCGAAGTTTCTTGATCTTCACCCGTTTTGTATTTCCAATGAGCAGCTAATCCTCTTTCGGCTATTTCGTTCATGCGTTCGCTGCGAATCTGGATCTCAATCCAACGGCCAAATGGACCCATTACAGTTACATGAAGCGATTCGTAACCGTTGGCTTTTGGGGTACTTACCCAGTCGCGAATTCGCTCAGGATGAGGTCTAAATATGCCAGTCAAAGCTGAGTAAAGAATCCAACATTGGTCTTTTTCGCTCATGTTGGGTTTAGGTTTAAACACTACACGCAGTGCCAATATGTCGTAAACTTCTTCGAATGGAATATTCCGAACCGACATTTTATGCCAAATGGAGAAAACCGATTTAATACGTTCCTTTAAAAAGAATTCGTAACCCATTTCCTCTAATTTTTTCTTAATGGGTGCTGAAAACTCCAAAAAGAATTGTTCTCTTGCCACTTTATCAACTGCTAATTTCTTTTCTATAAGTTGATATGTTTCAGGATGTTCGTAGTTGAAACTGAGATTTTCAAGTTCAGTTTTGATTCGGAACAAGCCAAGTCGGTGAGCCAAAGGAGCATAAATATAATTGGTTTCGCCAGCAATTTTGTATTGTTTCGCTGCTGGCATAGAGCCGAGTGTTCGCATATTGTGAAGTCGATCGGCAATTTTTATCAAAATCACCCGAATGTCTTCGGACATAGTGAGTAGTAATTTTCGGAAATTTTCAGCCTGTTCCGAGTCTATTCCATTGAAAACTCCCCCTGAAATTTTAGTCAGCCCATCTACGATTTGAGCAATCTTTGGCCCGAAAAGATTTTCAATATCCTCTACGGTATAATCGGTGTCTTCCACTACATCGTGCAGCAGCGACGAACAAATAGATGTAGAACCTAAACCAATTTCGCCTACTACAATGCGTGCCACAGCCAGCGGGTGCATAATATATGGTTCGCCCGAACGCCTTTTGATTCCCTTGTGGGCGGCATTAGCAAAATTGAACGCTTTGGTAATCAGCTCAATTTTTTGGCGGTGGTTGGTTTGTCGGTAAGCATTCAACAAGGCCTCAAACTCCAATTGAATTTGTTCTTCCTCGTTGATAATTGATGTTTTTTCGGGCGCTGCCATAATGGTTTAGTCTTTTTGCAAAAATACACATTTATTTCAATCACACTTCAGCTTGTAGGCTCAAAATTATTTATTTTATTATTTATTCAGTTGATATTCTTTGCAAAATCAAAATCGTGCTAATTGTTTGTTAATGAATCCTATTCAGCTTGACCTTTTTTTTTCGTATGTTTGTATTGTTTTTTCTCCAAGTAGAAATATCTTAGCTTGCAAATTAAGGCAAAATTGCTTCATCTGCAAAAATACGAACCAGCAACATGCTTACATTATCAGAAGAATATCATTTGTATTTGAAACTCGAAAAATCCTTATCGGTCAATACGGTAGAGGCTTACGAGTTGGATTTAATAAAATTAAAATCCTATTTCTCCGATTTGCACATCAATATTGAAGATGCAAGTTATGAGCTATTGCGTGATTTTATCATAGAAATTTCAGGGTTGGGAATTCATCCTCGTTCTCAAGCCCGGATTTTATCGAGTATAAAGTCGTTTTACCATTTTTTGATATACAAAAACAAACGGGACGATGACCCCACCGAACTACTCGAATCGCCTAAAATTGGTCTTCGCTTACCAGAAGTATTATCGTTGAGCGAAATTGACAACATAATTGCAGCCATTGACTTGTCGAAAGCAGAAGGTCAACGAAATAAAGCCATTATAGAAACACTTTACGGTTCAGGTTTGCGCGTATCCGAACTTATCAATTTGCAGATTTCACGCATGTATTTAGCTGAAAGTTATATGCTTATCGAGGGGAAAGGCAGCAAACAAAGATTGGTTCCACTTTCGCCTAAATCTATCCAACAAATTGAACTGTGGAAAGTTGACCGAAACTTGATGCAAATAAAAAAAGGAAATGAAGATTTCTTATTTCTCAATAGACGAGGAGCAAGGCTTACTCGGGCTATGATTTTTACGATAGTGAAGGATTTGGCGGCTTTGGCGGGGATTCAAAAAAATGTAAGTCCACATACTTTTAGGCATTCTTTTGCAACACATTTGCTCGAAAATGGAGCTAATCTGCGAGCCATTCAGCAATTATTAGGACACGAATCTATCACCACCACCGAACTGTACACACATATTGATGTAGTATTTCTTCGTGAAACCATAATGAAATACCATCCAATAAATCAAAAAGAGAAATCGTAGTAAGTGGCTGTTTATCTATTCAACCAATTTCTGTTGTGTTTCAAATACTTTCCCGAAATTGAACTGGCTAATTATTTCGTTTTTATAAGCGGTAATTTCGTCATTGCATAAATTACCAATACTTCCTTCGTGTGTGTGATGAATTGCTTTATCAGGTTTGAAATTTCCAGCTTCAATCTCTAATCCAACTTGTTTGTAAGCATCTCTGAAAGGCACGCCCGACAAAGTGAGTCGATTTACTTCCTCAACACTAAACAAAAAATCATAGCGAGATTCGTTCAATATTTCGGTATTTACTTTAAGCTCGGCCATCATCAATGCAACCATTTCAATGCAGGCATTTAATTCGGCAAAAGCAGGAATAAAAATTTCTTTAATTATTTGTAGGTCACGGAAATATCCTGATGGCAAATTGTTGGTTATTAGCGTTATTTGCTGTGGAATTGACTGCAATTTATTACATTTAGCACGAGTAAGTTCAAAAACATCAGGGTTCTTTTTGTGCGGCATAATGCTCGAACCTGTTGTAAATTCATCGGGCAATTTGATGAAATTGAAATTTTGCGAGCTAAACAAACATGCATCGTAGGCTAATTTCGAGAGAGTTGCAGCAACTCCAGCCATAGCAGAAGCTACCGAACGTTCCATTTTGCCTCGTCCCATTTGTGCGTAAACTACGTTATAATTCATCGTGTCGAAGCCCAATAAATCAGTAGTCATTTGTCGATTCAAAGGAAAAGACGAGCCATAACCTGCTGCTGAACCCAATGGATTTCGATTGGTGATTTTCCACGCGGCTAATAAAAACTGCAAATCGTCGGCTAAACTTTCGGCATAAGCACCGAACCACAGCCCAAAGGACGATGGCATGGCAATTTGCAAGTGCGTGTAGCCAGGCAATAAAACATCTTTGTATCGGTTGCTTTGCTCTATGAGTAGTTCGAAAAGTGAATCGACATGTTGAACGATAGTTTGTAATTCTGCCCGAGCAAAG
>JBBSCW010000175.1:0-7315 GCA_038249855.1 Bacteroidales bacterium | reverse complement strand
TCCTGTGTTTTTACCTTGACTCGGTTACGATTTTCTTTCACATTAGTATCTAAACTCTCAAATTGATGTTTTTTTTTGCACAATATAAATTGTTTTAACGTACTCTACATGTTGCAATTAATAGATAATCAACTTAATATGAAAATTCCATAAAAGAAAATTATCTTTATTTATTTCAAAAGAAAATTAATTTCAATTACTTCTTTTGTGGCTGTCATTGATCTTTTGTCTAACATCTTTGTTCTTTATTATGGCTTGGCTTAACTGATCCAGATTAGCTTTTGTAATACGGTGTAATGCGGCTGATTATTCTTTTTGTGTCAAAGTATTAGTAAATAATTTATGTTTTTGTAGAAAAGTTTTATGAATGATAGTAAATATACTATCTTTGTAAGGTCGAATTAACATTTAACGCGATGAAACGGTACAAAGTCAAAGAAGTCATTAGAATGTTAGAAAGTGATGGTTGGTACTTGCATAAACAAGTAGGAAGTCACAGACAATTCAAACATAGTACCAAAAGTGGAAAAGTAACAATCAATCAAAAACCAAGTAATACAATCGATCAAGAAATTTTGAACAGTATTTGGAAACAAGCAGGGTGGAAATGACACCATCGTACATAAATGAAGTATAAATATGGAAAAAATAGAAGTATTAGTATCGTGGAGCGGAAATAATTATTGTGCAGGTACTGGGGAGATAGGCGGGGCTGTTTTGGTTACTAACAAAACGCTAGAAGGAGTAAAAAAAGAATTTGTAGCAACTTTTGACTTTCACATTGATGGTTGTAAGTCCGATGGTGATATTTTGCCTGATTATATTTATGCTGGAGATTATGAATTTGAGTATAAACTTGATGTTTCGGCATTGTTGCATAGCTTAGATGGCATTGTTACACGTTCGGCTATAGCTCGGTTTACAGGTATTAACGAACGCCAATTGGGGCATTATGCTTCAGGTTTTCGTAAACCACGTCCTGAGCAAGCTCAAAAGATTATTTCAGGAATTCACAGGATCGGGAATGTTTTATCGGTTGTTTAATTATTGATTTCATTCTGCACAATATGCGAAAACCCTGTAGATAAATTTGGTGGGGCTTTGTTCATATTAAGTTAACTACCTATTTTCTAATTTTTTAAGTTTACAGATTGAACAATGACTTTGTACGGCTTGTTAATTATGAAAAATGACAAGAGAATTATGAAAGTAAATATATTCATGTTAGGTGTATTGATGTTGATTACTCAAAATGCCTGCACACAATCGAACAACAAAATGAAATACAACAAATTAACTGCACAGGAAGAAGCTGTAATATTGAATAAAGCTACCGAGCGTCCTTACACAGGCGAATACTTGGAAAATAAAGAGTCTGGAACTTATGTATGTCGCCAGTGCGATGCGCCGCTCTATAAATCGGTAGACAAGTTCGATTCACATTGCGGCTGGCCAAGTTTCGATGACGAAATTAAGGGGGCTGTGAAAAAAGTGCCCGATGCCGACGGTAGAAGAGTTGAGATAATTTGTAATAATTGCGGTGGACATCTGGGTCATGTGTTTGTGGGAGAACAATATACGGCCAAAAATACACGCCATTGTGTTAATTCAATTTCTTTAAAATTTATTCCTGAAAGTACTAAAAAAATGGAAAAAGCTTATTTTGCTTCTGGTTGTTTCTGGGGCACAGAATATCACTTTATGAAAACGAAAGGGGTTATTAAAACCACTGTCGGATATATGGGCGGACATACTGATAATCCAACTTACAAGGAAGTTTGCTCTGGCTCAACTGGTCATGTGGAAACTACTGAAGTCGATTTTGATCCTACGCTCACTTCTTTTGAGGATTTGCTTAAACTGTATTACGAAACACATAATTTTGAGCAAGTCGGCGGACAAGGTCCGGATATTGGTTCGCAGTATCAGTCGGTGGTGTTTTATGTGAATGATGCGCAAAAACAAATGGTTGAGAAATATATTCAGATCCTTAAAGACAAAGGCTATAAACCTGCTACTTTATTAAAACCTGCTCCAGAGTTTTGGGCTGCTGAGGATTATCATCAACAGTATTATGATAAGAAAAATGGTAGTCCTTATTGCCATATCTACCGAAAAATATTCTAATTCATTGCTCCATTTGTGTTTTCCAATTTTCTTAAGAGAACTCAAAGCTTTGACATAACATTTTCAAAAAATTGATTAAACAGCATTGTACTTTCTTATTTCTTGTTTATCTTTGCCATTCAAATTACAAAACATAGAAAAAATTAAGATAAGATGGAAATTTCAGGAAAGATTATTGCAGTTTTGCCATTGGCAACAGGTGAAGGAAAAAACGGGACTTGGCGTTCGCAGGATTATGTATTAGAAACAAGCGATCAATATCCCAAAAAAGTGTGTTTTAATTTCTTTGGAGATAAAATTGAACAATTTCCTTTAGCAATTGACGACGTAGTTAATGTAAGTTTCGAATTGGATAGTCGTGAATATAATGGTCGCTGGTTTACCTCAGTTCGTGCTTGGAAAGCCGATAAAAATGGAACTCAAGCAACTAACTCGTTTGCTCCTCAAGCACAAAACTCAGTAGTTAATGCTCCTACATTCGACGGAACACCAGCTGCAAACAACGAAGGAACAGATTTACCATTTTAATAATTTTTTCATTGTTAGAATTTGACAGCATAAAGCAAGACATATTACTTATAATAAGTGGCGGCACCGATAATTTGGTTGCTGCCATTTTTTTTGTGGGCGAGAGTATACGAAGTGATGATATTAAATGGATTTATATCTCAGCCCAAGCCAACTTTGGTATAATCCCGATTGTAGTGAAACGAAAATTCAATATGTAGAATAGATCCATAAGCATTACAATCCCGTTCACGCGATGTTCCATTAGACGAACTTGCCTGCGGAAACAAAGTCGACATTGGATCGTATTATTTCTTCAATCGGTATAATTTCGGTAATTATTCTTAAATAGAGAAATCTTTCATTATTTTGATAAACATTTTCTTGTTGTTTGATGTTTTGCTCATATTCCTAAATTAAATAGATAACAAACAAAATAAATTAATCAATCATACCGAACATAATTATGAGTATTGATTTACGTAAAGAGCAATTGTCCTCTTTGGGTCGCACCAAACTAAAATATAGCTTTACTTCTAAGTTTTTCTTTTGGGGGATGGATTTGGTTGCTGGCAAAGAAAATGATTTATCCAAAGCCAAATTACTTGAAATATTGGCTTGTATACCCTATCGAGAATGGCAGATAAGACAATACGCCCAACTAACATTTAGATATTTTAATCGCGAAAAGATCAATTGGGCAAGGGATATTATAAAGTGGGGAAGAGATGCGCAAGATAATGAATATATGCATCTACTTGTCATTCAGGAAAAAATGCGTGAGGATGGTTTGAAAGACAAATGGTATTTGGCCACTCCGGTTGTATTTATGATAGTAGCTTTCTATTTGTTACTGTCGCGTGTGCTTGCATGGGTCAATATAAAAGCTGCATTCAAATTTAATGCTGAATTTGAAGATCATGCAGAAAATATCTATGCGAAATTAGTAAAAGATCACCCGGACCTGGAAAATCAAATAGTTACTAATCCAATTGCAAAAGAATATTCTGATGTAGAGAATTGGGCAGATATTTTCCGACGGATAGGTTTGGATGAACGCGATCACCGCAATCATAGTTATTATTTTGCTGGCTTCCCAGAAAAAATTGAAAAATACGAGGGAATGCCAGAAATTAAAAGATTTTAAAAGAAATAGGTATGTTGTAATACAAAATGCCACAAATAATAGAATTATTATGACATTTGACTATTATTTTTGCTAGTTATTATTATTTTTTTTATTTTTTGTATTACCTTTGTAAAATCATATTAAATTTGTAATATTATCAAATATTTCACCCTTAAAAGGAGTTAATTTTATGTTTATGAAAAAAATTCATTATTTATTTTTATTTTTGATTTATGCTCAATTCACTTTTGCACAGACTAGTTTTCAGCAAAAAGGAAATTTTAAGGATGATTTTTCTCATTGGTCGCTTACACTTGAGGGCGGTATGAATCAGTTCGACGGTGATATGAATCAAAGTTATAACGATGTAGTTCCTAATGCTCACTTCAAATTATCATTTGGAGGAACATTAGAGTACACAATAACTCCTGTATGGGGTTTAGGGTTGGAGTATTATAATCTTCCATTAAGTGCTACTAATGGATTAGGCAATTATTTTACAAGTAGTGTCAATCATTATAACGCCTACTTCACAATCAATTTTCTGAATTTATTAGCTACCAGAATTGATACACGGTGGGGATTATGGGCAACAGTAGGAGGTGGATTGGCAACCTATAATTCATTTTTTTATAATAATGATGTTCTAGAAAGTACGATAAAAAACGGTTTGGCAATTGTGGTTCCAGTAGGAGTATTGGTTGAATATAATTATTCAAAATCATTGGCCTTTGGAGCTAAGCTTCAATATCGTTCGCACAATAAAGATAATCTTGAAGGTGATCCACGATATAATTATGCAGGAGTTACAAATGATTTTATTTCGTTAGGCACTGCATCAGTTCGTTGGAAATTTAGGGCAAAAAATAGACAGCATGTCAGAAATATGGATTCGAGAACTTTTTCGCCTGAAGAGGCAATGATTCCAGCTCGTCAAGCCAAAGCTAAAGCTGACTCTTTGCAAACGAAAGTAGACTCACTTCGCAATGAAGTAGATGTTATGAAACCAAAAATTGATAAGATAGAAAATATACTTGCTATTGGAACACCGATACAAAAGCCTATAGAAGTAGTTAAAAAACCAGTTGTTGATGATAATATGCTTAATAAATTTGGTGATGATGACCGTGATGGAGTAGAAAATTATAGAGATCATGAGCCTAGAACATCTCCAAATAAACCTGTAGATTATTGGGGAGTCACAATTAGAGGTGTAAATATTAACGGTTTTGGTACAGTTTATTTTGGATTCGATAAGGTAGATTTAGATGCAGAGGCGATGGATATGATTAATATTGTTGCACAAAAAATAATGACTGATCCTAGCCTATTCCTTGAAGTCCGTGGTTTTGCCGATAATGTAGGAAATGTAGAGTATAATCAAAAACTAAGTCAACGAAGAGCTGAGGTTGTAAAAAGTGTTATAGTGAAAAAATATGGAGTATCACCAGATAGAATTGTTGCTAATGGTAAAGGAAAAATCATAGATGTGGTTGGTGCAAATAGGATGAATCGCAGATGTAATTTCTATTTTAGCGATTAATCCGTTTATTTCAACTGAAATCAAGATTAGTATTGATAATGAATTACCCTGTCGAAAAGCCTTTTGACAGGGTAATTTTCTTTGTGAAAGAATTGAATACTATAACTATGAGTCTATTCAGTATAAGTGCTTGAAATCGATTAACTTATTCTATTTTATCTACCTACAAATTCACTTTTTGCTTAAAAGTAATGATTGAGTAGGGGAACAAGCGGTTTCCTAACCGCTTGAAAGACATCTCATCAAGCGGATAGGAAACCACTTGTTCCTTTTTTATTTATTTTTTCCTTGATAATGCAATTGTATAAACTAATTTTCATATTACACTTAAATAATAAATTCTTATTCTAATTTCAGTTTAATTTAATTACTTTTGTAACTCATTTTCAGGAAAACAATGTTTTTTGTTTCAAATTAATACTAATTAGCTGTAAAGTAAATCAAACACATATACATGCCACATACATCGCAACGGGGACAGGCTATGCCTGAGTCACCCATTCGTAAATTAGTTCCACTATCTGACAAAGCCAAAGCGCGAGGAATCAAAGTATACCATTTAAATATTGGACAACCTGACCTGAAAACTCCGCAAGTAGCATTAGATGCCATTAGGAATATTAGTCGTGAAGTGCTTGAATATAGCCCAAGTGATGGAATTAAAAGTCTTAAAACCAAGTTAGCAGCTTATTATCATACTTTTAATATTGATGTTACCGAAGAAGATATTATAATCACAACTGGTGGTTCTGAGGCTGTTAATTTTGCATTTATGAGTTGTCTTGATCCAGGCGATGAAATTATCGTTCCCGAACCCGCTTATGCCAACTATACTGCTTTTGCCATTGCTGCGGGTGCTGTTATTCGGCCTGTCGTTTCATCCATTGAGGAAGGATTTGCTTTGCCAGATATCCATAAATTTGAAGAATTAATTACGCCTAAAACTAAGGGTATTTTAATTTGTAATCCCAACAATCCCACTGGATATTTGTATACTCGTTCCGAAATGAATAAAATTCGAGATTTAGTAAAAAAATACGATTTATACTTATTTTCGGATGAGGTTTATCGAGAATTTTGCTACACCGGAGCACCCTATATTTCAGCTTTTCATTTGGATGGAATTGAAGAGAATGTTGTTTTAATTGATTCTGTTTCGAAGCGTTATAGCATGACTGGTGTTCGTATTGGTGCACTTGTAACTAAAAATAAAGAGGTTCGCAAGAATGTAATGAAGTTCTGTCAGGCCAGATTAAGCCCACCGCTGTTGGGACAAATTGCATCTGAAGCTGCTATGGATACTCCTGCTGAATATATGCTCGAAATGTATAACGAATATGTAGAACGACGGAAATTCCTTATTGACGGTTTAAATAGAATTCCTGGCGTATATTCACCTATTCCAATGGGAGCGTTTTATACTGTTGCCCGATTACCAGTAGACGATGCCGATCGCTTCTGTGCATGGCTTTTGTCAGACTTTGAACACGAAGGAAAAACTGTTATGATGGCTCCTGCATCAGGCTTTTATACTATTGATGGATTAGGGAAAGATGAAGTCCGTATTGCTTATGTACTTGATAAAGAAGATTTGAAGCAAGCTATGATCGTTTTACAGAAAGCGTTGGAGGTATATCCGGGGAGGAAGTAGATAGGAAGAGTAGGATTAGGCTTAGGCATAGGCAAAAAAAGGAATAAGAAATAGAACAATAACGCAGAACTCTAAACTTAGGCTAAGGCATAGGCAAAGGCAAAAAAGGAATAAGAAATAGAACAATAACGCAGAATTCAAAAGTTAGGCTTAGGCATAGGCAAAGGCAAAAAAGGAATAAGAAATAGAATACTAATGCAGAACTCAAAACTTAGGCTAAGGCATAGGCAAAGGCAAAAAAGGAATAAGAAATAGAATACTAATGCAGAACTCAAAACTTAGGCATAGGCATAGGCAAAGACAAAAAGGAATAAGAAATAGAGCGATAACGCAGAACTCAAAACTTAGGCTAAGGCAT
>JBBSCW010000174.1:0-7337 GCA_038249855.1 Bacteroidales bacterium | reverse complement strand
TGTTAAATGTTGTGTCTTTTACATATACAGTTGATGCAGCAATAAAGAACAACATTCCTGTAGAAAGGATTAAAACTCCGATCAATTTTGTTGTAGCGTGTTTTGCAACTAATCTAAAAGCAATCTTGATATCGAGTTTCATTTTCTGCTGATGAATTAACAATTATATCAAAGGATAAACACAAATAACGCTACTTGAAGTCAATTATTGATATCAGAATAATCCTTGTTTATACTAAGACTTTTTCTGATAGCAAATTACTCAACCTACTGATTTTCAATTAAGATATATTGAAATCAACAATTCAATAAGTTCGAGATATACTAATACTTAGTAGATAATAAGTAACTTAAAGTCTATACTAAACTCTTTAAAAAATGCCAGATGTATACAAATTTAATGGTTCTGAAGGAAAGCCAATTTCTCTTGAAATGGCCCGTGAATGGATCAAAAACTATCAAGAAAAAAATCCTAATTCTACGAAAGCACACTTCTTTGGTCGAGATATAATCGAAAGAATACTTGGAGAGGATGGTTGTGTGGGTATTCGTATTTATTACGCAAGTGATGAGAAAGGTGACGGCCAGTTGCTTTTGGTTGGCGCTAATTCTGATGGAAATAATCTTTTACCCAAATCAGAAGAATTAACGGATAATGAAAATATAATAGCCGATTATTCTTGGCCTTGCCCAAGTTATTGTCCACCAGAAGGTGGGTTTTAATCAAGTTATAAGTTATATTCCAATTTAAGGGTAACTTGAGTATTTTGCAGGGATGGATAATAACATTTTCGTCCTTGCAATTGTCTCCGCGCTTTCCCCGATCATAGGATTAACAATAGGGCTTTTTATTAGGAATCGTACACGCAGTGTAAAGTTCCTAATGACGCTCCTATTTTTGACGATTATTGCCGATATATTAATGTACGTTTTGGGGAGAAAAAGCATTCCTAATCTTTTTATAGGAAATATTTTTCTGCTTGCTCAGTTTCTAATATTGATGAGTATTTTTTATGATGCTCTGAAAAAAAAGCATAAAAAGCTAATCCTGATGGTTAGCATTGCAGCCATCACATTAAAAATTTATGGGAGTATTATCGGATTAAGTGATCACAATTCATTGCTTTCAACTTTTACGTCCATATCTGCCCTTATAGTTTGCATGCTATACTTTTACAGAACACTTCAAGACTTACCAACAATGGAGATCCATAAGGATCCTACAATTTGGATAGTTATTGCGGCATTAGTTTACTATTCAGGAACCATTTTCTTGTTCATAGTAAGCAATTACTTTCTAAAATTCGATGTTTCTATGCATGCTGTCCTTTGGGCATTCCATAATGTATTAAATATTGTTAAAAACATTTTGTTTGCAACTGCATTATGGCGGAGTCTGCTCAATCGCATTTAATTTGGATGTTAATTAGCGCCACTGCTGGAATGTTAATTCTTGTCGTTGGGGCAGTATCCTTTTTCTTTTCATACCAATCTAGACTGTTAAGAGAAAGAATGAAGAATAAAAAAATAGAACTATATTATCAACGTGCGATGGTTGATGCCATCATTAACAGCCAGGAGTCGGAAAGGAAAAAGATTGCAGCAAATATTCACGATAATTTAAGTGGTTCTTTATTCATGACTCAGTTAAATATCCTCGATTTAAAGGAATCACTTTCATTACACGGCATTTTCGACTTTGAAGTTAAATTTGAAAATGCTCTAAAACTTTTAGAATATTCAATTGACTCAGCAAAACAGATAGCTTGGGACTTGGTTCCAGTATCACTCGCAATTACAGGACTTGGTGGTTCAATTAGAGACTATTGTGGGCGCATAAAAATTACAGGGTTGAAAATTTCCTTTAGCGAATCAGGGATATCTGGTGATGTCTCAGATAATGTTCAGCTAAATGTATATAGGATTGTTCAGGAACTGTTGAGTAATTCCTTGAAACATTCAGGTGCAACCCAAATCAGTATTAAATTAAGCTGGTACCCATCAATGCTTATTGTTGATTACTCCAACAATGGAATACACTTTGTTTTCCCTTCTTCAACAACTTCAGATATAAAAGGATTGGGTGTCCTCAATATTTATGGCAGATTAAGTATATTAGATGCAAGTGTTATTGACCCCAAAACTGATTCAGGTTTTAATTTTACATTTAAAGTTCGATATGAATGACCGAAAAATAAAATTATACATTGCTGATGACCACCATGTCGTGAGAAAAGGTATCGTAGGGTTGTTGCAGAATTTTTCTAGAATCGGTGTAATCAAAGAAGCTGATAATGGAAAGCAACTTATAAAATTGATAGAAGAAGAAATACCCGATGTTGTTTTAATTGACGTTCGGATGCCTATTATAGATGGTCCAACAGCATGTGAACATATTTTGGATAAATTTCCTTCAGTGCGAATTTTGGTGTTATCCGCTTTTGAAGATGAATCAATTGTGTCGAAATTACTTGAGCTAGGTGTTAATGGATATCTTTTAAAGAAGGCTCAACCAAAAGAGCTTGAAACAGCTATTTATGCTGTTTATGAAAAGGATTTTTTTCAAAATGAGTTAACCACAAGGGTACTTCGCAACACTGTGCTTAGGAGGCGTAGTAAAAACTTTTCTGGCAAAAGAACTCTTTCTGAACGGGAAGATGAAATTTTAAAACTCCTTTGTCAAGAGCTAACGGTAAAGGAGATTGCTGATAAATTGAACCTGAGTGAAAAAACAGTTCATACTCACCGTATGCACTTACTAAAAAAGACTGGCTCTAAGAATTCAGTTGGATTGGTTTTATATGCATTAGAAAACGGTATCCTTCAAATGAATAATTGATTGCTAATAAACTCACTTTATTCATTTTCACACTGTATTCAATTTAAATAGAAAATGAACAATAATTTGGGTTAAGAGAGGTTATTCAATTTACTGAATAATGACAATTTATTTAAAAGTGTGAGCAATTTACTAAAAGCCTTTTTGAAAATAGATTATTGGAGGATTTCAGTTCTTATTGCAGTACTTATTTTTGTCATGGCAGAATCTGTTGCTCAGCCAAAGCCTAATAATCTAAAGAAGAGATTTTTTCAAATTTCAATGGCACCAGGCCTGAGCACAAATGGAACACAACCAGGAAATTATTCGAATTTAATATCTCTTAATTTAACCTCAGGTTATTCAGGTTCAACGAGGGCATTTGAGCTTTCACTCCTATCGAATTTAAATACTGATAAAACAATTGGGATTCAACTTGCTGGCATTGCAAACTTAACTGGCGCAAATGCATTTGGTGGTCTAACTCGAAAGGAGGTCATAGCAAAAAAAAAGAGCGGCTTCGTATCATATATGAGTGGTCTTCAGGTATCGGGACTTACTAATATTGTTCTTGAGGATGCATTCGGAGCTCAGGTTACAGGAGGAGTGAATTTGGTAAAAGGGGCTTTGATTGGAACACAATTTTCGCTTGTGTCAAACATTGTATATAAGTATTCCTTTGGTGTTCAAGTATCGGGACTTTTTAATGTTTCAGTAGGTTCCATTAATGGTACACAGATCTCTGGATTTTCTAACTATACTAAAGGAGAGTTTTCAGGATTGCAAATAGGAATGCTTAACCAGGCAGGTAGTATAGAAGGAAAAAATTCATTTGAGAAAAATCAACCGACTGGTTTTCAAATTGGCTTGATTAATCTAGCAAGGAAAATGAATGGTTTTCAAATTGGCTTGATCAATTTTTCAAGAAAATCTCAAGGGACACAGATTGGGTTAATCAACATATACAGACATGGAGATGAGCCATTAACTAGAGATGGTACTGCAATTGGGTTATTAAATTTTGGAAATCTGGATTACATTACCTTCTATACTACTGAAGTTTTTGGTTTAAACTATGAAATCTCAACCGGTAACTTAAAGAATAGGAGAATCAATTATGATGCATCAAATAAGTACGTGACAAATGCTCTCATATTTTCAAACCAATCTTGGAAAGGTGAAAGTTGGGGTATTGGGTATGGGATCAAAAAAATAATATTCATGAGACCGGATGAGACTAAGTTTTATGGCTATGGTTTAGATCTACAACATATAACTGATGGGAAATCCAAAATATCAAATGAACTTAGTCTTTTAAGTAGAGTAAAAATAATCGTAGGTAAAAGGATAGCGCCAAAGCTTACAGGAATAAATTGGTATGCATCAATAACTTTTAACGGTTATTTCTCAAAAGAAGAAGCTACAATCTCTCCACAATTTCTAAACTTTTCATCTGTCTCCTCAAGGCTAAAAAATCAATACTGGCCAGGTTTTACTTTTGGCTTACTATTTCATTGATACCAAAAAAATTGGTTATCAATGTTTTTATTTTCTTCAAGTGTAAAAAACTATAGTAGGTGACATTACTCTTGAGGGTAACAAATTCCGTGAAAAGAAGTTGGTGGAGACACAGAAATATATGTACATGAAAGCCAAAACCAATCGCTATCTGATTTAAAAAAATTTTGCGAAAATCAGTTTAACGTTTATGGTGTTATGATTATTATTGTTGATTACTTACAATTAATGACTTCAAAAGAGTCAAACATTCGCCATCTTAAAGTTGGCTCATTTACTCATGAACTTAGGAAGCTTGCAAATGACTTTAATGTTTGTGTTATTGTTTCTAGTCAACTTAGTCGTTCGGTGGAAATTCGAGGCGGAGACAAACGTCCTCAACTAGCTGATTTGAAAGACAGCGGTGCTATAGAGCAAGATACTGATAAAGTAATTTTTCTTTATCGTCCAGAGTATTATAAAATCACCATCAACGAAGATGGTCTTGATACTACTGGTATACTTGAATTGATAATGGCTAAAAATAGAAATGGAAACCTTGGAACAGTAAGGCTAAAGCGAAACGCGAATGCCACACGGCTTAAGGATTATGGTGATAATTTAAATAATCTTACTTTTATATCAGGAGACCATATAATTAATGAGGCGGAACATCAAATTAACGTCAAAGGAAACGCACCGAGCATTTTGAGCCTAACTTCTGAAACCCTCGCGATCCTTAATAATAGGAAGCGGGATGAAAATTTAGTTAAGACTGGGTTCAAAGAATATGATAACCTATTTGGCGGCCTCCTGCTTGGCGAATTAGTTGTAGTTGGAGGTAGGCCATCAATGGGTATAACTCAACTACTAATCAATTTAACGTTAAATGTCAGTATCAAAACACCCGTACTATATTTTACACTTGATCTTTCAACACCAGTATTAACAAATCGTTTCATATCTTCTATTACTAATATTGATGTGAGTAAGCTGCTTCACCCTGATCTTACTTCCAGAGAGAAGAAAATTGTTAACCGTGTTGGTGTCAACTTGAGGGCACATCAGATTTATATTAGCGAAAGCCAAAACCATTCGTTATCGGATTTGAGATCCTTTTGTGAAAATCAGATTAATGAAAGAGGTGTTAAAATTATTATTGTCGATTACTTGCAGTTGATGAATTCGAAGGAGCCAAATATTCGCCACCTTAAAGTAGGATCTTTTACCCACGAACTAAGAAAAATAGCAGTGGACTTTAATGTTTGCGTTATTGTTGCTAGTCAACTGAGTCGTTCGGTAGAGATACGAGGTGGAGACAAACGTCCTCAACTTTCCGATTTGAAAGACAGCGGTGCTATAGAACAAGATGCCGATAAAGTAATTTTTCTTTACCGACCCGAATATTATAGAATTATGATAAACGAAGATGGTATGGATACCACCGGTATACTGGAATTAATAATGGCTAAAAATAGAAATGGAAACCTGGGTACAGTAAAACTAAAGCGTAACTCAAACGCTATACGACTTAAGAATTATGGTGATAATCTAAGTAATTTTGATTTTAATATATGGAGACAAAATGAAAATTGAACCGTATTTCGATTCACTATGAGGCCAATGAGAAAAATTTATAGCATACAAATTGGCTTACTAAATTGTCCACTAGGTTGGGCAACTTTGCTTTATCAGTATGGTTTTAAGTCATGAATAAACGCCATGCTGAATTCTACCAAATAACTGTCTAACTTCTTCCATGCCAATAAAATTGGTCATTAGCTGAATGGGAGCCCGACCACGCAAAGGTATTAACGGCCTGCGAAGCCATTCGCTTAACATTTTTTTGTTTCCATCAAAAACAGCGAGGCCTGCATCCCAAATCTTGATAAGGATTACTAACCTTTCGGAAGCAGGTTTGGTAAGCTTATTTGATTTGGTTTTATTTTGAAGGTAGCGTGTGCTTACGCTTAAGCAACGTGCCATTTCATTTTGGGTAAAGCGGGATTGACGGAGAAAGTTTAAATATAGGGTAAAGGGCAATCCTTGCTCAACACTATCGCTTAATTTAATAGGGTCGTAATTTTTAATATCTTTCAAAAGATCCATATATGTAGTATCCTGTAAAATTGTTTGCGTAGACACCAAAATACTTGTCTAAGGTAATTAAATTTAATTATGAAAATTCAATACTGTTCAGATCTTCACTTAGAATTCCCAGAGAACCGGAAGTTGATACAACTAAATCCACTCATTCCAGCTGCTGAGATTTTAATTCTTGCCGGTGACATTGTCACGTTGCGCAACCTGAAAGATTATGATTGGTTCTTTGATTGGATTTCTGATCATTTCAAAATGACTTACTGGATACCAGGCAATCACGAATACTATCATCATTCAATAAGCGAAAAGGACATTTCCATTTCGGAAAATATCAGGACAATATTATCCTGCTAAACAATAAGGCAATTGAACTGTCCTATTACGTCATTCAGTGACTCAATTCAAGACATTCTCGATTATTTACTTTGTTGGGGAGACAAACTGAGTTCACACTTTACTATTTGGTAGCAATAACTAAATGGTTTCAAACTTTATTTGTATAGTTTCAAACTATATTGATTTGGTTTCAAACTTTATTTTTCAGTGTCATGAGGACACTACACCAGTAATTGCTAAATTTTTTAGCGCTCTAGTTCACGACTCTTTTGCACTAGTTCGCAACTTTATTGCACTAGTTCACAACTCTTTTGCTATCTGACAAGTTAAATTCAGGTCTAAGCCAGCTTACTCCACCGTAACCGACTTTGCCAGGTTGCGCGGTTGATCTACATTACATCCCCGCATCACAGCAATGTGATAAGAAAGTAATTGCAACGGCACTACCGAGATCAGCGGCATAAGCGACTCAGTTACATGTGGTACTTCTATTACAAACTCCGACATTTTTGGTATCAATGTGTCGCCTTCAGTAATGATGGAGATCACTCGACCCTTGCGCGCTTTTACTTCCTGAATGTTG
>JBBSCW010000173.1:0-7349 GCA_038249855.1 Bacteroidales bacterium | reverse complement strand
TGCGAAGCAATGATAACGCTTCCACCATCGGCTAAGATTTTTTTCAAGGTAGGCAAAGCTGCCCTAATACGGTTGTCGTCGGTAATATTAGCGTTTTCGTCCAAAGGCACGTTAAAGTCAACCCGAACGAAGGCTTTTTTACCTGCAAAATTAAAATTGTTAATAGTTTGCATATAGTTTATATTATTGATTTTAGAAATAAATTAATTTAGAGTTTATATTCAATCTACTAATAAATTGTAAATCGTAAATGTTTAAATTGTAAATTCTTTTATGCTTGTTTACTCGTTTCCAGTTTTAATTCGTCTTAAAAGCATATTTCACCTGCGACAATTGCTCATTAGCCTCCACTATTTTTTTCTTCAAATCTTCTTTGTAATTTTTCAATTTAATTTGAAGTTCAGTATTGTCGGTGGCTAGCATTTGAACAGCTAAGATAGCTGCATTTTGAGCTCCATTAATACCCACAGTAGCCACTGGAATTCCCGGAGGCATTTGTACAATGGCCAAGAGTGCATCCATTCCGTCCAAACTAGCATTTATCGGAACACCAATCACCGGAAGGGTTGTCATTGAGGCAATTACACCTGGCAAATGAGCTGCCATACCTGCTGCAGCTATGATTACTTTTATGCCATTTTCAGCTGCATTGCTTGCGAATTTTTCAACTTCGCGTGGCGTACGGTGGGCCGAAAGAGCATTAATTTCAAAAGGTATTTCTAATTCGTTGAGCAATGCTGCCGCTTTTTCCATCACAGGTAAATCGGAAGTGCTGCCCATTATTATACTTACTAATGGTTTCATTTCAAAGTGATTAAATAATTAAATAAAAACAACCTGCTTGTACTCCTAAGAAATAAATTATTTTTCTGACAGGATTTACTCCCGATAGCTATCGTGGATTACAGGATGAATAAATTGTTTTATTATATTTTCAGAATTAGTCAGCTGGTTTAAACAGTCATCTACTCTAAAATATTAAATTGTAAATGTTTAAATTGTAAATTCTTCTTAGCTTTTATCCAATTAAAGCTTCGTATGCTTCCGCAGTGAGCAGTTGATCTAATTGAGATAAATCTGACATTTCAATTTTGATGATCCAACCTTCGCCATAAGGGTCTTCGTTTACAATTTCGGGAGTTTGCTCGAGTTTTGGATTGAACTCAATAACTTTTCCACTCACGGGCATAAATAAATCGGATAAAGTTTTAACAGCTTCAATTACGCCGAACATTTCACCTGATTCTAATGTTTCGTCTACTGTTTTAACATCCAAATAAACTACTTCGCCCAATTCGTTTTGTGCAAAATCTGTAACGCCTACATAAGCTGTTTTACCTTCAACACGAATCCATTCATGTTCTTGGGTGTACTTTAAATTTGCCGGAATACTCATAATTTTAAATTGTTAGTTTGTTAAATATTGTGTTTCTTATCGCTTTGATATATTGCATTCTACAGGGTAATGGTCGGAGTAATTTACTTTTGAAACTTTGTAATTATCCACCACATAAGTTGAATCGAAAAGGACATAATCCAATCTGAATTTATAAATTGATAAATTGAGAGTCCAGCCCAAGCCTAGGCCTGTTTCGGAGAATGCGTCTTTTAATTTTCCCTTAATAGTGGTATATGTATATGAAACGGGTACATCGTTGAAGTCGCCACAGACCATTACTTTATAAGGTGATTCTTTTACTAGACAAGCAATTGTGTCAGCTTGCAATGCTCTTTTTTTATAAGCAGTATTTAATTTACGAGACAAATGCAAAGTCGTTCCAGATAACTTATCTGAGTCGAAATTATTTTTGAGTTGTATGGGTAAATCTCTATCTCGTTCAGTAAGTCGGTTCGATTCTAAATGATTATTGAACAAGCGAATAGTATCATTTTCTATTACAATATCGCTATAAATCATTGTATTATAATTTGAATCAAAATTGATATTTGATTTATTAATGATAGGATATTTTGAGAAAGTCGCCACGCCTGATTTTGCCCATGATTGTTCTGATTTGTACCAAATGTGCTGATAAGGATATTTGCTGAATATATCTTTTATATCGTCCTTCGTCAGATATTTATCTTTAGGGCTTATTGCAAATTCCTGTAGACAGATTATATCAGCATTGCTTTCTATAATAAACTGAAACAATGGATTAACATTTTTGTCATCATGTTTTTTCAACCCACCACTCATCATGGTATTGTATGTTAATATCTTTATTGATTTAGTGTTATTATCAGTTGCTATTTTTCCAAAATGAATTGGAAGTGCATCATTGATTTGATTGGCCGAAAATAAGAGTAAGAGCAATGAAATTACGAAATACCATTTACGGGCTAAAATCCAGAAAAGGACAAAGAAAGCATTTAGGATTATGGTAATGGGAAATATTAAAGAGGGGTAGGCCGTCAATATAAGTTCTACGGGACTTACATAAGCACCAATCAGCGTAAGAATTAAAATGAATACAACTACCAAGTTGGTAGCCAGCATAATGCTTTTAACTATTGTTTTACCAAACATTTGTCAGTCCAAATTATGTCAACAGAAACATAGCTGAGAGTTATTTTTTTTGATCAAATAATCGTTTTTTATCTTCGACCGAAAGGCTTTCGTAACCCGATGTTTTGATTTTGTCAAGAATGCGGTCAATTTCTTGCATATTGCGCGCTTTATTCATATTGAATTCGGCATCAGTTATTTTGGTTCTATTCTGATTTTTATTGGTCTTTACTTTTAACTTTCTAGGTTTAAATAAATTATAAATGCTATCAAGAACCCAGTTAATCCATTTCGTAAAATCTTTTCCGCCTCGCAAAGATACAATAAAAATATAACCCGCCAAAGCTCCTCCGAGGTGTGCAATTTCGCCTCCTGCATTGCTCGACATGATGCTAAAATAGCTCATTAATACGAAAAACAACGCAATGAATTTTAGTTTTACGTTACCAATCAGTAACATACGCATTTCAAAATTGGGCGAGTGCATAGCCGTTGCTACAATTATTGCCATGATAGAGGCTGATGCTCCCATCAAAATACTTCCTACTAATCTTGGTTGAAAATAAGGGAAGATATTGTACGATAAAACATAAAATGCTGCACCAAGAAAACCACCGATTAAGTATAAACCAACCATTTGCTTTTCGGAGAAAAACATCAAAAATAGTTTCCCAAACCAATACAAGGTGAACATATTGAAAAATATATGCCATATATTTTCGTGAAGAAACATATAGGAAATGATAGACCAAGGTTGGGTAATAATGCTTTGCATGTAGGCTGGTAAGGCCACAACGCTATATACAGATTCGTAGGGCAGATTGAAAAGTTTGAGTAAAAGTGCTATGATATGACATAGAAAAAATACACCCACATTGATATAAATCAAACGGTTAATAGCATTGCCATTCCGAAATGCTAATTTAATTCTCTGAATCATTTCCATAGTTTTATTTTTTTCAGCTTCTTAGAGTCTTCTTTTTACGCCAAATTAAGATTAAAATTATCCCAAAAAGCATCCCGCCCAAGTGAGCAAAATGTGCTACATTGTCGCCCGAAAAATTGGAAACCCCTAAGAATAATTCCATTACTCCATACAATAGTACAAAAATTCGTGCTTTGATAGGAACGGGGAAGAAAATTAACATCAAACGAGCTTCTGGAAATAACCATCCAAAACCAAGCAAAATTCCAAATATCGCTCCTGAAGCTCCGACTGTAATTGGCAAATCGATTAACATGCGTTTCATATCCAGAATGGCTGCTGCATCGAACGATTGTAGGTTCGATAGCCTGAAAAAATTCGTCAATTCGCTTTGATAGGGTACTAATCCTACGCCCGAATTAGCCTGAATAGCAGTATTCATGGCGTTAACAAGTGGTTGATATTCAACTGCCCAAAATAGTTGTTGAATGATGCCTGCACCAACTCCTGTGAAAAGGTAGAAAAACAGAAACCGACGAGGACCCCATGTATTTTCTAATGCTCCGCCAAACATATATAGGGCAAACATATTAAAAAATAAATGATTGAACCCTCCGTGCATAAACATATAAGTAACTAACTGGGCTGGATTGAATTTTTCGGATGCCCAGTAGTGCATTCCCAAAATATCGGTTAGGTCGAGATTGAAATTCCATCTCGCTGCAAATCCGGGAGCAACTAAAGTAGCTAACCACATGATAATATTGATAGCCAACAAGTTTTTTACAATAGGAGGTATGGAATCTAAAAAGGAGGATCTAAAACTATTCATTCAATGTATTTGGGGGACTAATTTAACTTTATTATGTTCTAAAAAAAACAAAGTGATTGAGAATTGAAAATTATGAGCTATTAAAATAATACTAATACCTGTTTATATCAGCGATACAACGCTCTATAGCATACAAAAGTAGTGAAAAAATGGTCAGAAGCATGTTTTCTAACATATTTTTAGAAAAAGTGATAAAAAAATGATATTTTTTTCACTTAAATGCTTGTAATTAATGCACAAACACTTACATTTGCATTTACAAAATGGATGTATGTTGTTTTCTATTAAAAAAATCAAAAAAATTTATGAACAAAGCAGAATTAATCAATGCCATCGCAGCTGAATCAGGTCTTAGCAAAGTCGATGCAAAAAAAGCACTTGACGCAGTTGTAAAAAGTGTTTCCGACGCCTTAGTTGCTGGCGACAAAGTTAGTTTAGTTGGTTTTGGAACTTTTTCTGTTGCTGAACGTGCTGCCCGTCCGGGTATCAACCCTGCAACAAAACAACCTATTACTATTGAAGCTAAGAAAGTGGCTAAATTTAAAGCAGGTGCCGAATTGTCAAGTTCAATCAATTAGTATTGTACTTAAAAAGCGAATTAAAAAAAGGAATACAGTATTGTATTCCTTTTTTGTTTTCATTATATCCAACCATTTTTCTCAAACTTTGCCCGAGTCAATTATTTGAATATTGCATTCAATTGGTTCGCAAGTTGTATACCTGCTCTGAATAACATTTCGTCGACGTCCGTTCCAAAAGTGTAGAGATATAAGTAATTGTTGTTTTTTGGATCGTTGTAGTTGTAAATCTTAGTTCTAATTTCGTAAGCTTTTTCTACCGACTGCAAAACGCTGTATTTCTTATATTGTGCCAATTGAGGCGCAAATTTATCTTCTAAGTAATTACTATATTCGGTATAGGACATGTTTTTGCTATCGGTAATTTGACCATCCCACACTGCATGTAAGTTTGTGGTTTTGCCAAACCAGTTCATACTTACTTTATTACCTCCCAAGTCGTCAAGCCGACCCATATGCATAGGTTGATGCATATCTCCCACAAAATGCACTAAGAATTTGAGTGCTTCATCGTCGTTTTTGTTTTCCTTAAGTCTATCCTTCATAATATTTAAGGCATAAAAAAGATGTTCTCCTTCGGAAGTTGGATTAGCCAACAGATTTTCCAAATCAGCAGTTGTCATACCGTCTTTCAGGTTTTGATAATGCCATTGATAGCTGTAATCGTATTTTTTATCACTTCTCACTTCATCTGGCCAGGTAGCTTGATATACTATTCCGCGAGTGCCAAGTACATTGTCACATTGTTTGCGTGCTTTTTTAGTCAGTTGCTGGTAAGCTATTTCTCCAATAATACGATGTCCGACAGCATCCCAAGCCCATGTGCTTAAGCTGAAAGTTAAAGCAAGGAACAAAATTGTCATTACTTTTAAGTGTTGAATACCTGATTTATACTGAAAGTTTTGTTTGTTGTCGGTTTTAAGAGTTTTCATGTTGGTATGTTTGTTTATAAATCTATTTTGAATCTTTGTATTTTAAAAGCCAGCAAGTAACAATGAAATATCGTTTGAGTTAACTCCATAATAATCACCTATAAGCCTGTTCACAAGCATTCCTTCGTATAAATAAGCACCGTTGCGAAAACCAGAACTCTCTGCAATTGCAGAAGAAACATTGCCTGAGTTAGCTATTTTTAAGAGCATGGGTGCAAAAATATTACTCAATGCCATGGAAGTGGTACGAGCCACGCGTGCAGAGATATTTGGTACACAATAATGGATTACGCCATGTTTCTCGTAGATAGGATTTTTGAGGGTTTTGCAACGTGATGTTTCAAAACAACCTCCTTGATCGATACTTAAATCGATAATAACTGCACCGTTTTTCATGGTTTTAACCAAATCTTCCGAAACCATAAAACGTTCAGATCCATTAATATACCTAAGATTTGCAATTACAGCATCAGCCGATGAAAGTGCTTTAAACAATACCGCTGGATGAATAACCGATGTAAAAACCTGTTGACCTAAATAATGTTGCATTTTACGAAGCTTACTGATATCGTGGTCGAAAATTTTTACCTGAGCACCCAATGCCAAAGCGGTTCGTGCAGCTACTGTTCCTGTAATTCCGGCACCCAAAATAATAACTTCGGTAGGCGAAATACCTGCTACACCACCCAATAACAAGCCTTTTCCACCACGTTCATTGCTCATCAATTCGGCAGCGACACCGATGGCTGTGGTGCCTTCAATTTCGGAGATAGAACTGACTACCGGAAATGCTTTTTGTTCGTCTTTGATAAGTTCGTAGGCGATGGCATTCATCTTTTTCTTTCTCAACAGTTGTATGATTTCGGCCGATAAATGGTTTAATTGCAACATGGAGAAAACAGATGAATGATCCTGCATAAGACCAATTTCGGCTAAAGTAGGAGGCGATATCTTCAATACAATGTCGGCACTAAATACCTCAGCCGAACTGTTTACTATAAAAGCACCAGCTTCGCTATATTGCATATCGGTATATGACATGGGCAGTCCAGCATTGGATTCCACATATACACTGTGTCCTTCTTCGGTAACAATGGCCACGCCCTCTGGAGTCAAGCCCAATCGGGTTTCATGTTCAGCATTTTCCTTGGGCAATCCTATCGACAGTCGTGGTTGCTTTGCTATTTCACGCAATAAACATTCTTCTGGGAAAAGTGTATGTTGTGTTTTTGGGTCAAATTTCATATTGTACAAATATTATTTATTTACCATTTTCAGAATCCTAAACAAGACCACAAATCTAAAAACTATTATCGATTCTGACAACTAATTTTAAATTTTTAATGTTCTTGAGTTATTGATTCTCAATTGTAACTCTGTTAAATACTTGAACAATTGACTTTTTGTCGATTGAAAATCCTAACTTTGCAGTTCATTATGGAACGAAATAAAATTAATGGGCACATAGCCGTCTTCTCTGCCAATATCATTTTTGGTTTAAATACAGTCATCTCCAGGTCGTTGATGCCTGAAGTGGTGGATCCTTTTACACTTACATTTTTTCGGCTTGGGG